>CP071184.1:2952500-3240000 GCA_017298655.1 Alicyclobacillus curvatus | reverse complement strand
GGTCCTTTGTTTGACGATACGAAGGGTCTGCGGATTAGCTGGACTGCCGTCCCCGCTACCGTTTGATGTGTTCGGAGTTACGTTGCTTGAAACATTCCCCCCGTTAACCGCTATCGGGTTAGCGTTGCCGCAGCCCGCCGTGACAGTGACAAGTACGCCAACGCCGAGGACTAAGAGCACCTTCGACCACAGTTTGTATGTGCCTGTTATCATGGGCCTACCCCTCCGCTCGGAAATTGTTGTGGGAAGTTTCTGAGCAAAGTATCTGAGACAAGCTTCTGAGACAAGCTTCTGAGACAAGTTTCTGAGACAAGTTTCTGAGACGAGCTTCTGGGACGAGCTTGCATTCACCTTTCTCATTCGTCGACCGCATGCTTTTGCAGACGCTTTCCTCGTGTTTCCAGAAGCATGGTTACGCCGTGTCATGAGATAGTGTTGCCTGCAAAATGTTCTCAGTTCCCTGCAAAATGTCCTCATAGATTAAGACGCGCGAGATAGGTTTTCGTAACAGCGGGTTGAAACCGCTGCGCGTCAACTCACGTAAAAATCTTACCGAAGGGCGCTGTCGTGAAATGCCGCAAATTAGATTATGATTAGATACATAGTTGCACACATGGGGGTCTTAACAATGAGTGAGGCAGCAGTCGGGGTTTCTCCAATCATCACCGTCAGTCGTGGAGGCATTGTCGAGAGCCAACATGACGGCGTGATTTCTGTCGTTAGCAGCGAAGGCAGAGAGATTGCACATTACGGGGATACTGGGCTTGTCACATTTGCTCGCAGTTCTGCAAAGCCTGTGCAGGCGATTCCCGTTGTTGAGTCCGGCGCCGTCGATGCGTATGGATTTGAAGAGGCGGACTTGGCGCTTTTTTGCGCTTCACACAGCAGTGAACTGCAACATACAGACCGGGTGGCGAAGATACTCAACCGTATTGGCCTCGATGAATCGTATCTGAAGTGCGGTGGGCATGTGCCGCATAGTATGGAGACGTATGATCGCCTCGTTCTCGCAGGTCAGAAACCGACATCGCTGTATAGTAATTGTTCAGGCAAGCATTCCGGTATGCTAACTTACGCACAACACACTGGGACTGACGCGAACACATATCATCTTCCCGAACACCCCCTGCAGCAGGAGATTGTTAAGGTCCTCGCTGAGCTGTCAGAAATCGCCAAGGACGACATTGTCATTGGCACCGACGGCTGCGGCGTACCTTGCTTTGCGATACCTGTGTACAACTGGGCACTCGCGATGGCGAAGTTCGCCGATCCAGCGTCTACAGATCACGCACCGGCCATGGAGCGGATCGTCAAGGCGATGGGCAAGTATCCGGAACTCGTTGGCGGGACGGATCGGTTTGACACCGACCTCATGCGGGCGACATCGGGGCGAATTGTGGCGAAGGGTGGAGCGGAAGGGTTCATTATCGCCATCAATACAGCTGACAAATGGGCCGTGACAGCGAAAATCAAGGACGGGAACGCACGAGGCATCCCGCCGCTCATCATCAAGACTCTGCTTGCAATGGATGCCATCACGCAGAAAGAACGCACCCTGCTGGGTCGTTATGAAGAAATCCAGGTCGTGAACACGAGGCAAGAAATTGTTGGCAGAGTCACGGCAGATTTCGAACTGACACGAAGCTAACGGGCATAATTGCAAGAACGCATGACAGTGCCGATTGCGGCTCATCGTTAGAAGGCTGTTCGTCAAGACATTGGCGTGCATCATCAGCCAGACATACTTCGGGGCAAGGGCCCGCTTCTCGTCGAAGCGAATACCGGAATACCATCGTACATCCCACGTTGAGGAGGGACAGGATGCTGGTTCGCGTTCAAAAAGTGACGTCTCTGGCCGAGTGCGATACTGCACGAGCAATTGCTGCTGCAGTCTGGGGACTAGATGCGGCCTGTTCGACACCACAGATGTCGGTGCACGCGAACTACGGCGGGGTTGTTCTGCTGGCGTACGTGGACGTGGAGCCTGTCGGTTTCCTGTTTAGCTTCCCGGCACTCTACCGCGGCGAATGGGTCCTCTGGTCGCATGAAACGGCGGTCCTGTCGGACTATTTACATCAAGGTATTGGTACGACGCTGAAGTTGGCGCAACGCGACGCTGCGAGAGAATTGGGGTACAGAAAGATAGCATGGACGTATGATCCGCTCGTCTCACGCAATGCTCACTTCAATCTCAACAAACTCGGTGCCCGTGTTGTGGAATACAAGGTGAACGCCTATGGTGCTGACGAAGGTGATTTGGTGAACCGGGGGATTGAGACAGACAGATTTATCGCAGTCTGGGATGTGCCTAAGGTGGACGACGTGAACCACGACATGAACTGCGACATGAACTGCGACGTGAACCGCGACGTGAACCGCGACGTGAACCGCGACGTGAACCGCGACGTGAACCGCGAAGGGGATCACAAGGGAGATCGCGAAGATCACTCCGACTTGAGTACTGGCGCGGTAGAGGTAGAGGTAGAGCAACACGTCACGAACCGTGACGGGGCGGAGAATGCGGTTGGAGAGTCTGAAGTCGTGCTAGCCTTCTGTGAGAATGGCCAACCTACCCTGAATCTCAATCACCGGGACGGCAATCCAGGCAATCCAGGCAAGTTTGGTAATGTGGCTGTCGGGCTGACAACCCAGATTCCGTTGCAGGATCCAGAAACCCATCAGTTGCGCGTGTCCTGGCGACACGCTTTTCGCGAGGCTGCACTCGACTTGTTCGGGCAGGGGTTCGTCCCGGTTAGCTTTCGCCGGACGCAAGCAGCTTACGCGGAGTACGTGTGGCATAGAAGTAACGATGGACAACCATTTGAGAGGAGGGCTTGATTTCATGAAATTGCGCAAAGTCACCCTGCACCGACTCGAGTCCAAAATGAGGGAACCGTTCGAAACATCTTTCGGCCGAGAGGAAATGAA
Source organism: Alicyclobacillus curvatus (assembly GCA_017298655.1). Lineage (GTDB taxonomy): Bacteria > Bacillota > Bacilli > Alicyclobacillales > Alicyclobacillaceae > Alicyclobacillus_B > Alicyclobacillus_B curvatus. Next base: position 3,237,072 of record CP071184.1, on the reverse strand, counting down.
GAACGTCATTATTGTTGAAGTGGAAACAGAGGCGGGTGCGACTGGCTTTGCTGAGTGCGTAACTAGTGAGGAACCGCTCTACAGCTCCGAAACCAACGAAACCGCGTGGCATGTGCTGCGTGACTTCCTCATTCCCATGGCAAAGGGCTGGGAGGGCGACTCACTGTCCGATGTCTCGTCTTTCTGGCGGCTGTTTTCGCCCATCCGGGGCCACCAAATGGCGAAGGCAGCTCTCGAGATGGCTGTCTTTGACGCTTGGTCGAACGAAACCAACATCCCGCTTCACAATCTGCTTGGCGGCGTCAAAGCTGAAATTCCCGTTGGCATTAGCGTCGGGATTCAGCCGGATGTAAACGCTTTGCTCAGCAAGATAGAGGGATACCTCAAAGAAGGTTTTCAACGCATTAAGGTTAAAATCAAGCCAGGTTGGGACGTAGACGTGATTGCTGCGATTCGAGACGAGTTTGGGGATATCCCGCTCATGGCGGATGCAAATAGTGCCTACACGTTGGCGGACCTAGATTACCTGAAACGCCTTGATGCCTATCAGCTGATGATGATAGAGCAACCGCTCGGATATGACGATATTGTCGATCACGCTCATCTCCAATCGAAAATCCAGACCCCCATCTGCCTTGACGAAAGTATCCACACACCTGCAGATGCCAGAAAGGCAATTCAACTCGGTTCTTGCCACATCATCAACATGAAAGTGGGCCGCGTCGGAGGATTTGCACAGGCACTTGCCATTCACGAGATTTGCCGCCAGGAATCGATTCCCTTGTGGTGCGGCGGCATGCTCGAAACAGGGGTTGGAAGATTGCACAACATCGCACTGACTGCTCTCCCGGGATTCACGTTGCCGGGTGATACAGCACCCAGTGCCAGATACTTTGACGAAGACATCATTGATCCACCAGTCGCCTTCTCCCGCCCAGGCGTGCTCACAGTGGAAGACCTAGCCGGAGTGGCGAATCGCGTCAACCGGAGTCGGATGGCGCAGTGGACCGTTCAGAAGGAGTCTTTTTGACAGGAGACAGACGAATCGCCGTTGACATGATACAAGGAGTCGTCGTGACAGGATACGAAGCAATCCTCACGACAGGATACAAAGGAATCGCCGTGGCAGGATACGAATATGAAGCAATCCGAGCGACGGGACACGAAGGAATCCTCATGACGCACCAAACTGGAAAGATACAGATGCCGGCTCAGTAGTTGGACGGTGCGCAACGCCCGGAAATAGTAGTAAAACCCATAGGAGTGTGAGACAATGTGGGTGTATCAAATTTCCAGCCGACCTCAAGATAAATATAAGTGAGTGCGGCGGACTATGGGGACTCACTTGTTTATCCAAGAGGCGATATCGCCAAGGGGCAGGTGAAGAACATGGCTTGGTGGGCTTGGCTGATTATTGCGTTTGCGATTGGCATCGTGGAGATTTCGTCGGTCACTTTCGTTCTCCTTTGGTTTGCGATTGGGGCCCTCGTCACAGCTCTCGTTTCTCTGGCGGTTCACGATGTCTGGCTGCAGCTGCTTGTTTTTGCCGCGCTTGGTTTGGCACTTTTTGTCGCAACACGTCCGCTGGCGCGCAAGTGGAGACGAGTCAAATCGTATCCGGACCGTTCAGAGACGCTAGTTGGCACGACTGGGGTAGTCGTGACGGCTGCTGAACCTGGGGCTTTTGCAACAGTCCGCGTTCAGGGTGACCTGTGGAGCGCACGGTCGAACTCTAAGCTGGAACCTGGACAGAACGTGATTGTCCGGGCCGCAAGCGCTACCATCCTGACTGTGGAACCCATTCGAGGGGAAGGGTGACGAACGTGATCGCAACTATTGTCGTCGTCGTACTGATTGTACTGGTGGTCCTCATCATTCTGCGCGGGATACGAATTATTCCGCAGCAGCGCGTGGCCATCGTTGAGCGTCTCGGCAAGTATCAAGCAACACTCAGTGCTGGTGTGAATATCGTGATTCCATTTGTCGATCGCGTTGCACGGGTCCTCGATCTGCGCACAGCGCAGGTAGTCGTCCCGCCGCAGATGGTCATCACGAAAGATAACGTGCAAATTCAAATTGATACCGTGTTCTTCTACACGATTGTTGAACCGAAGATGGCAACCTATAACATCGCCAACGTGGTTCAGGGTATACAAAACATCACGGCCGCCAATATTCGTCAGGTTGTCGGACACATGGAACTCGACGAAACCTTGTCGGGTCGTGACAAAATCAGTATGGCACTGCGCACCGCTCTCGACGAAGTCACAGAGTCATGGGGCGTTCGCATCGACCGCGTTGAGGTTGTCGACATCAAGCCTCCGAAGGAAATTCAGGATGCGATGGAGAAACAGATGAAGGCGGAACGCGAAAAGCGCGCCTCTATTTTGCAGGCAGAAGGTCTGCGGCAGGCCGCGATTTTGAAAGCGGAAGGCGAAAAGCAAAGTGCGATTCTGGAAGCCGAAGGTATGAAGGAAGCGAAGATTCAGCAGGCTGAAGGTCTTCGCCAAGCTCAGCAACTAGAGGCCGAAGGTCGCTCAAAGGCTATCCGTCTGGTGGCGGAAGCCGAAAAGGCAAGAATTGTGATGATTCGTGAAGCCGGACTCGACAAAGAAGTCTTGACGTACCAGTCCTTTGAAGCCTTGCAAGGCATGGCTCAAGGCCAGTCGACGACATTGTTTGTGCCGAGCGAAGCGGTCGGTGTACTCGGTGCGCTTGGTGCACTAAAGACGGCATTTCAGAAGTCTGAGGCCTCAGGCTCGTCGGAAAGCATCATCATCGAGGGTATGGGTCCGAATGGGCCAAGCGGATCGAACGGGTCAGGCGGATCGAGCGGCCCGAGTCCCAAGATGCCGCGATAGAGTCCCAAGGCGCGGATGGAGTCCCAAGGTGCCGCGATGGAGTCCCAAGGTGCCGATAGAATCCCAAGGTGCCGATGGAGTCCCAAGGTGCCGGTGGAGTCCGAAGGTGCCGATGGAGTCCGAAGGTGCCGATGGAGTCCGAAGGTGCCGATGGAGTCCCAAGGAGCCGATGGACTGCAACAAGGAGTAGCCGGTTATCGGCGCGATGAGACTGGAGAATTGTGAACAAGGGTATTGTACAAAACTCCTCACCGACACACTGTAGGACCTGTTGGTGAGGAGTCTCCTTGAAACACGGCACAAGTACGAGGCAGGTTTTTGTGTTGAGCCAACTGAGGGTTTTGGCTGAGGATGGAAGCGTGATTGTTTCGAGTCTCCGTCTTGCGGAAACGCACTGGGAGAAATTTCGGGGCCTCATGCTTGACACATCGCTCCAACCAGACGAAGCGTTGTTGATTCGGAACTGCAAAGCAATTCACTGCTGCTTCATGAAAATTGCCATCGACGTTCTCTTTGTTGATGAGCAGGGTCGCATCTCACATATCATTTCTGAGATGAGGCCGTGGTCCTTTTCACCTGTTGTGCGCGAGGCGCACGATGTCATCGAGTGTTTTCCCGGTACAGTCGCTCGTGCAGGCCTTGAGGTCGGTCAGCAACTCCGCATTGTCGAGTAAGCCTAGCGTCACGGCGTACCGCGGTGGTATTACGGTAGGGGTTTTTTGAATCTCTGGTACCGCAGTTCTTATCCTATACTCGACGTTTCTCGACTCTTTTCGCTTGTAATCACTTTTTTTCGTGGACACGACCCCCATACAGACACGACAGATAGCGAATGTCTTGATTTAGGGCAACAATTGTCAAACATCCACCGCAGAATCGCCGCCAAGGAATAAACAGACGCCAAGGAATAAGCAGTAGAAGCAATAAGTACCACATTGTTGCTGACGGCAGAATCTAACGGCAGATGTTGACTATGTCCGGCATGTAATCACTGCGTCTACTGACTTACGTAAAAGCGATTACACACATCTACTGATGGACATTCGTGACAGCAAACCCATGACATACAACCCATGACAGACACCCGAGGAAGTCCCTATCGGAGAGGGGAATTGATACGTGCAGAGCGGGATCGTTCTGTATTCAATGTTTACGCAACCTCTGCTGCAACTTGGCTTGGAACGGGTCGTGTCGACGTTGAAGGAGTGCGTTTACGAGGGAGATATCTCAGACGGAGCAACCCTGGGCTATCACCTGCACGCGTTGCAGGATTCCCTTATGGCGGGGAAGCCCATTCTGATTGTTGACTATCATCCAAACGATGAAGAACTTGAGCGGCGCATTCGTTCCCTGAGAACAAGTTTTCCTGAACTTGGTCTACTCGTATTCCTTCCTATGCTCGCCGACGAATCATCCGTTGTGCGTGCCATGCGCTGGGGAGCTGAGGGATATCTCCTACATACTGCTACGCCGGAGATTGTCATTCGGGCACTTCGCGAGATTGCTCAGGGCCGATCCTTTCTGCAGACTCAAGTAACGCCAATTGTCCTCGCGGAAATTCGCAGACCCCGAGCTCAGGCGCAGGCACAATCGATAGAATTCGAACTAACGGACAGGGACAGGATGCTTCTTCAACTCGCTGCCGACGGTTTGAACAACGTACAGATTGCGGACATCTTGGGTCTGGCGGAAAAAACCGTTCGAAATGCGTGGTCTCAATTGTTCGAAAAATTGGGAATGACAGATAGAACGCAGGCTGTTCTCTGGGCCATTCGGTCAGGTCAAGCTGAGTTGCGATGAGCGGGGCGGGCCAGGCGTGAAGCGTGTTAGCCAGGCGGACATGCATGTTAGGACGTATTAGATTGAAACACAACGGACCTCTGGTCCGTTCAATTGAAATACACGGACCTCTGATCCGTTCAGATGATCGAAGAAGCCCTGTGCTTTGGGGCTTCCTCAGTTTCCTCAGTGTCCTCAGTTTCTTTAGCTTCTTCCTCGTCGCCCTTTCTTTAGCCCTCTTCTTTAGCAGTCTTCATTAGCTCTCTTCTTTAGCAGTCTTCAACTTCTTTCTTCAACCCTAATCAGTGAATTGGATAATTCGCCAGTACGGCACTATTTCGTCCAGGAGTAACGCTCCGGCAAGAAATAGCGCGTTGTGGACGCGCTATGCTCTCCACTGGGCCAAATAACGCCGTGTCGCCCTCAGGCTTTGGCCCCGTTGGGAGTTGGTCCAGCAATAGCGAGTCGGGAACGCGTTATCCACCCTACCCAAAACTCCGATGAGTGGAAATAACGCGCTCGTGGCGCGTTATTAACTGAAACGGGTCAAAATAACGCGTTCACACGTCACTATTGACTCAAGGTCCGAAGATAGTGCTTCCACAGCGCGCTATTTCTTGCTGGCATTATAGGTCAAATCGGTAATAACGCGCTCAGGGCGCGTTATTGCAAATTACTGACCAAGACCAAGGCCATGTCTAGGAACGTTTACGCACCCACGGTGCGCAAGCAAGGCTCAGGCGGGCGATTTCGGACTCCCTTACGCACCCACGGTGCGTAAAACGCCAGTTCTGCCGATTTTGGCACTCCCTTGCGCACCTATGGTGCGTAAGCGCGGCCAATAAGTTCATCGGCCGTCTCTAGCAAGTTGTTATCGCCAGAGCTGGAGACCGATAACTTGGTGATGGCGTCATAGAACGCAATCATTTCCGGCAACCTCTGAGGACAAAAGTCCCATAAAATTCGGGACAATGTTCCCTGTTGCGACAGGACAAGCCTAGATATGATGAAATCAGACCAAAGACGACAGAGATCAACAAAGGCAAACCTCGAGAAATCGGGGGACGCAAAGCCATGGGTCTACGGCTGCAAGTCAGCTAGGACAGCCAGGTTGCTGATCTGGGGAACAGGTGACTGTCACTCCGTTTGCAACCCGGTGGTGAATTCCACGGGGAGGTGTGAACAAAATGTTAATGCTCAAACTATGGATGATGGTTCAAAAGGTCCTTCAGAAAGAAGAAGGGCAGAGTATGGTTGAGTACGGTCTGATTATTGCTCTTATCGCCGTTGTTGTCATCGCCGCACTCGTCGTTCTCGGGCCAAAGATTGCAGGATTGTTCAGCAACGTCGCGACAAATATTCCGTAAGATTAAACCGCGCCCTGCCCGCCTCAACTGGAGGGCAGGGCGTTTCTTTATTCTGGGGAGCAAATTTGGTACTACGTGCGGAGAGAAACCAAAAGGCGATTTTGTGTCTCTTTTGTCCGGCCCAACTGGCTGTGCCGGGCGCCGACGGGTGCAGACGGGTGCAGACGGGGCTCAATATGGAGCCCACTGCCAAGCCCGCTGCCGGGCCCATAACGGGATACAACGGGATACAACGAGCCCACTTGATATGAGGTCGTTTCGATACGGTGAAGGAATCGAGCGTGGAGAAATGTGGCGTAAACGGAGCCGAGTTCCACTTGATGAGCATATAGCGTGGTTCGTTGCGGCGAAATGGTTCAACGTCCGACGAGACAACACGTTTGGCGGTGTACCGCAGCGAATAAACAGTCGTCGGAAGTTTCGGAACCTATGGACGACCGGGCCTGGAGACGCGTCACCGACTGGCCCGCCCGTAGACGACGTGTGGCAGCCTGGCCCACGCTCGGATGGGAAATTGGGGGTCAGCGCCAGGCGTCCTGCCCATTCGCTGATCGGCGCGCACGGAACGAACTCCAGCACCGAATCTCATGCAGGCGAAGGCGGCCAATCGCTCGTCGAGTTTGCGTTGGTGCTTCCTGTCTTATTGCTGCTGCTTCTTGGAATCATCGATTTTGGCAGGGTCCTGTCTGCTTATTATGTTGTCGATCACGCTGCTCGCGACGCAGCCCGCTATGCGAGCATCGGGGCATCTGATTCAACGGTTATTCAAGCCATCCAAAGCGACACTGCGGCCCTAACTGGGACACCAAACTACACGATTTCTCCAACCGCAGTGAACCGTCTGTCTGGAAACCCGGTCACCGTTACGGTGTCGGTGCCTGTGCAAATCATCGATCCTGTCATGGCAGCTATTCTGGGGTCTACCTATACAGCATCGGCCACTGTGCAGATGAGGATTGAGTGAGGGGGAACGACGAATGAAGAGGGTTCTAACTTACATTCGCCGTATTCTCGTCGACGATACTGGCAACGTCCTGCTCCTGACCGCGATGTCAATGGTAGCCTTGTGCGGATTTGGGGCAATGGCCATTGACGCTGGTGTTGTGATGGCGAAACAGCAACAAGCTCAAGCTGCAGCAGATGCGGGTGCACTGGCAGGTGCATCAAACCTGCTCGCTGGTGCGTCGTCGGCAGCCGCAACTGCATACCAGTACGCAACCAACAATGACAAAACGGCAGGTTTCACCACCACGGCGGATACCACGGCGAATACAGTCACGGTCAGCGGATCGGGCCAGGTATCTCTATGGCTGGCAAGGGTGCTTGGTTACAAATCCAGCAATTTCGGTGTCAAGGCACAGGCGCAAATGGGGACGTTGGTATCCGGCGTCGGCATGGTCCCATTGGCGGTTCCCAATCAGCAATTTACTTACGGTGAAAAGGTCAACTTGTCGCAGGGGGCGGGGGATGGATTGTCCGGCAATTACGGTTTTCTCGACCTGTCCGGCTGTGGTGCAAAAGGACTGGAGACAGACCTCGAAGACGGGTACACGGTTCCACTCAGTGTCGGGGAGCAGGTTCCGACAAAGACGGGCGTCAATGCAGGGCCTGTCCAAGCGGCTATCGACTACCGTATCGAAGCGTCTGCGAACGATGCGGTATGTCAGTCGTATACAACCGTCACTTCTGATTGTTCGACGATGATGTACTTGCCGGTTGTCAACACGCTTAACGTCAATGGCAAAAAAGACGTAACGATTTTGGGATTTGCGGCGTTTTTCCTTGAGGGTTTCGAGGGTGATGACGGCCACCAACAGATTACAGGTCGGTTCATTAGAATGATTCGACCAGGGGTATTAGGTTCGGGGACAGACTTTGGGCTTGAGACCGTCAAGCTGTCGCATTAAGGAGCAGAACTATGGCGAAACGAACTCAACTTTTACTACTCATCGTGGCTGTTTTGCTCGCCTTGATTGCGGCATGGCTGGTTACAGGCATGCTGAACAAGGTCAAACAAGCACATGCTGAACCGACAGTGTCCGTCGTAACTGTCACGCAGTCGTTGTCAGGTCATCAGGTAATTCTAGCTCAGGATGTAAAGGTGTCGAAAATGCTGGCATCCGCTCTTCCCGCAGATGCCGTAACGAATCCGGACAAGGTTATCGGGCAATACACCGCTGGCGATTGGTTTGTCGGACAGACCGTCCTCTCTGACATGGTTACGAACACTGTATCCAATGCAGCATTTCCCCTGAATATACCACTTGGCTACAGGGCTTATACGCTTGCTGATGATTCAATTATCGGCGTCGATCATCTGATTTCAGTCGGCGACCACGTAGACGTGTTGGTGACGTACGGAAAGGCAGATTCAGGGAACAAGGGACAGCCTGTTGCAAAGACGGTCTTGCAAGATGTTCTCGTGCTTCATGTCGACAACCCGCCGGCAGCAGGGAACTCGGCATCCGTCTCGTCAAGCAGCAAATCAGGGTCAGGTCCTGGGGCTTCATCAAGTTCTTCTTCAGGCGGTGTCGACTCGATTACTTTAGCGCTGTTGCCGGATGAAGCTCAAAAACTCGACTATGCGAGAACCTTTGGGCAGGTCCAGCTCATCCTGCGTAACCCGAAGGATGCAAATGTAAACCCCGTGGCTGCGACCACAAACCAGCCGTAGGCAGATTGTAGATCGAAGGTGTGAGTGAGAGATGGCACAGACCATTCAGGTGTTGATTGTTGACGATTCAGATGAAGTGAGGAGTTCGCTCCGAATGCTGTTGTCCCTGTCCGGTCGAATCGAGGTCGTCGGCGAGGCCCAGAACGGCGAGGAAGCACTCCGACGCCTTGAAGTGCTCACACCGGACATCGTTCTGATGGACCTCAACATGCCGGTGATGGGAGGGCTCGAAGCCACCGAACGCATCAGTGCTGCTTTTCCTGAAGTTGCAGTGGTGGTTTTATCTGTTCAGGACGACGTCGAATACGTCCGGCAGTCGATGCGCGCCGGTGCGAAGGACTACTTGTTTAAACCGGTCTCCGGAGACTTGCTCGAGGCAACACTCATCCAGGTCTATGAATCCTCTCAGGCGAGGGTCACCAGGAATACGGTGGCTCTTTTGAGCGACCGGTTCACCAGGCAAACACGCATTGTCGCGCTCGTCAGTGCCAAAGGCGGCGTTGGCAAGACGACAACGGCAGTCAACCTAGCGGCTGCACTGGCATCTGAAGGACGGCGCGTTGCGCTTGTCGACTGTGACCTCCAATTTGGCGATGCAGCCTTGATGGTCAACGCCAAACCGTACCGTACCATCGCAGATTTGTGTAAGGAAACCCGTGAAATTGACGGGGATGTGCTCGAGAACTACCTGGAGTCGGTTTCCGAGAACCTTTGGCTGCTGGCTGCTCCGAAGCGCCCGGAAGAAGCCGAGTACGTTTCGCCCACTCAACTCCGCGTCATTTTGCAGGCACTGCGCAGACGTTTTGATTACGTTGTCGTCGACACGGCACCAGTGGCGAATGACATCTTCTTTGGGGTTATTGAAACGGTCGATCACGTTTTGTGTGTCAACACACTCAATGTCGCCGTGTTGAAAAACAATCGCCTGCTATTGGATTTATTAAGCCAACTCGGCTACGACCTGAACGAACTTGTGCGACACATTGTGTGTCGTGCAAGCAGCAAATCCGGCGTCAAGCTGCGCGATGCTGAGAAGGTGCTGACAGCTGAAATCTACTCTGAAATTGACAACGACTTCGGTGTTGTCGAAGATTCGATTAATGCAGGTGTGCCATTTGTCGTCCGTGACAAGGGTAGTCGTCTCTCCAAACAGGTATATGTGCTGGCAACAAAACTTGAGGAAGAGGCAGGTTACCGCGTGGCGCGCAAAAGCCCGTTGCGTCGCCTGATGGGCGCACGGGGCAATTGAGCCTGACGTTTCAATCGGGCAATGCCCATCTGACGAACAAAGCAAGGAGGATGAGGACGGGTGTCTTTGTTAAAACGGCTGGAGATGGAAAAATCCCGCAAGCATGGGCTTGACGAGACACCAGCAGTCCCGGTGAAAGTGGGCAGCACGCAGACCGAACGCTCTGCCGTCCGCGGGACCGCCGTCCGTGAACGTCCGACGCGAGAAGATGCCAAGACTGAATCGGCCCTTGCAAATGATCCGTTTTTGCAATGGAAGGTGGAACTTCATCAGCAGCTCGTCCAGGTCCTGTTTGAAGAGGAAGAAAGCAATCAAAATGGCCTTGAAGCGACGATTCGGAAGGTAGTCGAGCAGTCCGCGCTGCCGCTCGTCAAACACGAACGAGAGCGTATGATAACGGAACTGCGCGCGGAAACAGACGGGTTTGGTCCGATTGATTCACTCCTCAAAGAGGACGACATCTCCGAGGTGATGGTGAACAGTGCATCTCAGGTCTATGTGGAACGGGCAGGAAAGCTGGAACTAACTCCAGTCAAGTTTCTGAATGATGCGCATGTGATGCGGGTCATCGAAAAGATAGTTGCACCACTTGGTCGGCGCATCGATGAGTCCTCTCCGATGGTTGACGCCCGGTTGCCAGATGGTTCACGCGTGAATGCGATTATTCCACCGCTCGCCGTCAAGGGTCCGAGCGTGACGATTCGAAAGTTCGCGAGAGACCCGTTTCAGGTCAGCGACCTTGTGCAGTTTGGGACTTTCACCGAGCCCATGGCGCAGTTTCTCGAGGCCTGCGTCTCTGCTCGACTGAATGTCGTCGTGTCTGGCGGTACCGGAAGCGGAAAGTCAACCACGCTAAACGTCTTGTCGTCTTTCATTCCTGATGACGAGCGCGTCGTAACGATTGAAGATGCGGCTGAACTGCAGCTTCGTCAAGCACATGTCGTCACGCTGGAGACGAGGCCTCCGAATGTCGAGGGGAAGGGGGCGGTGACAATGCGCGATCTCGTTAAGAACAGTCTTCGCATGCGCCCGGACAGAATTGTTGTCGGTGAGGTCCGCGGTGGTGAGGCCCTGGACATGTTGCAGGCGATGAATACAGGGCACGACGGATCGCTCACGACAGCTCATGCAAACACTCCCCGCGATTGTCTGCGACGGCTCGAGGTCATGGTGTTGATGGCGGGCATGGACTTACCCCTAAGGGCCATTCGCGAGCAAGTGGCTTCTGCTGTTGACTTGATTGTTCAGCAAGCGAGGTTGCGCGACGGGTCGCGCAAGATTACGCACATTTCAGAGGTGCTGGGGATGGAAGGCGACAACATTGTGCTCCAGGACCTCTTCATTTACAAAGAGCACGGCGCCGGTGAAGACGGAAAGCTTGTCGGAAGGCACACCACAACAGGGATTGTACCGACATTCCTGGAACGCCTTGTCGACGAAGGATTTGAAGTGGATTACGGATGGTTCCAACCGGAGGCGGGAGAATGGGCTTCGTCGCATTACTGACCGGAATCAGTGTCTTTATTTTCGTGTGGCTGCTGTTTCAGACCCTCCTCGGGCGGAAGCTGACGGTTGCAGAGCGGGTGCGGGAGCTTGCGGGAGGCCATGTTGCCGTCCCGGAAAAAAGCCGCAATAAGCATCCAGGGCCGCTCGGGCGACGGGCGACGGACCAGGCTCAATTGCGACAGAAAAACGCGAACGCTAAAGCAGGAGCGCACAGAGTTTTTGCACTTGGACGAAAGGGTGCAAAGCGGGCAGGGCAGGCATCTTTCAAGGCGAACGTTGATGTCTGGCTGCGCAGGGCGGATATCGCGCTGTCGGCGAGAGACTACATCGTACGCTGGATTGCCGTCGTAGGTACCGTCACGGTTTTGAGTCTGTTGACGCCGCTCGCGTATGTGGGGGTGCTTATCGTTCCCGTCGCTTTTGTCGTCACCGGAATCTACCTGCGTCTGCGCATGCAGCGGAGGTTGCATCAGTTCAATGAGGGTCTATATGACATGCTGGTGCTGGTGTCGAATGCGCTTCGTGCGGGGCACTCTTTCGTTCAGGCGATGCACCTGATTGTGGAAGAGTCGGCAGGACCGCTGCGCGAAGAGTTCGAGCGTGCCGAAGCGGAGATGCAAGTTGGTGTACTGCTCGAAGACGCGCTCAATCGCGCAGCCCAGAGAGTTGGCAGCGAAGACTTTGACCTGATTGTCACCGCCATCTCGATTCAACGCCAAATCGGCGGTAATCTCGCAGAGGTCTTGGACAGAATTGCATCGACCATTGCAGAGCGGGTGAAATTGAAGCGGGAAATCAAGGCATTGACGTCACAGGGCCGTCTGTCAGCAGCCATCTTTATGGGTCTCCCAGCGGGCGTCGCCGTGTTGCTGTATGTCATCAATCCATCCTACATGTCTGTGCTATTCCAGACCAGCCTCGGCCTCATGTTGGTTGTCGTCGCTGTGCTTGGGCAGGTTGTCGGCTACTTTTTCATCCGGCGGATCGTCAATGTGCAATTGTAGCCATGGCTGACGCGGTTTTGGCTTCGCGGCGGAATCGTGACAGCTGTTCAGATATCGACATTACAGGGGTTCAGATAACGACTTTACAGAGGCTCTGACATCACATTACAGAGGTTCAGACATCACATTACAGGGGTTCAGACATCGAGATTCGTCCAGACATCGAGATTTGCCGCGGGGGTGAGATTAGTGATTCTGTGGGTCTTGTTTCTTACCTTTTTTCTGTGGGTATACATTGTTTTAACATGGTTGTGGTCGCGGCGGATGCGCGTACAGACCCGCATTGAATCGGCCATGGAATGGGGACGGGGAAATCGAGCCCCTGCTGTGGTTGGGCCGGAGCGGCGCGATCCGCTCGCACGCCGACTGTTTCGCCTGCTCGGCAACCGTTGGTTTAAAACCTGGTCCAGTCAGCGCCTGGCGCGGCTGCAAACCAAACTGGCACAGGCGGGTGCGCCGATGCATCTGTCATCGAAGGAATGGCTGGGATTACGGCTGGTGGCCACGCTCATTGGCACCTTCGGCGGCATGATGCTGGCGCTTGCAATGGGCCTTGGATTGCCGGCATTTCTGCTCTGGATAGCCATCGCGGTGCTCGCCATTGTGGGTCCCGACTTTTGGCTGTCAAAGCGTATTACACAGCGTGAGTTGCTCATCCTGCGCGAGTTGCCGAGCGCACTTGATTTGCTGACGGTCAGTGTCGAAGCTGGGCTCGGGTTTGACCAGGCAATTGAGCGCCTTGCCACGAAGTTGTCCGGCCCTGTTGCGGAGGAGTTCGGACGTACTTTGCGCGAAATTCAACTAGGAAGTTCACGGGCTCAGGCGTTGCAGCGAATGGCTGCGAGAACGGGAGTGGAAGCGGTTCGGACGTTTGTCTCATCGGTCGTGCAATCGGAACGCCTTGGTGTTGGCATGGCCCAAGTCGTGCGTATTCAAGCCGCAGAGGTTCGCCGCAAGCGCAGGATGGATGCGGAAGAGCGAGCGATGAAGGCACCTGTAAAAATGCTCTTTCCCCTCATCATGTTTGTGTTTCCAGCGCTGTTTGTGGTGGTGCTTGGTCCCGCGGCGATTCACATGATACAGATGTTCACTGGGCACTAATCTGTTCTCCGTCTCCATTTCGTCGGCTGTTTTTTGCCGCCAAGTTGTGGCATTTCCGAACTTTAGACAGGATTTTGTGGATACGCGTCGAAACTGTGCTAGACAAGATTCGACGCAATTCCCGAGGAGTGCCGCAATTGATTGAGATGCAAGATGTGTGGAAGGAATATTCAACGGGTACAACCGCATTAAATGGCATCACTGTGCACATCGGCAAATCGGAGTTTGTCTATGTTGTCGGCCCCAGTGGTGCAGGCAAGTCGACATTTATCAAGCTGATGTACCGCGAGGAACGCCCCACTAAAGGTCACATCTTTGTCAACGGATTCAATATCGAACGTTTGAAAAACCGTAAAGTCCCCCTCTTACGCCGCAGCATCGGCGTTGTCTTCCAAGATTTTAAATTGCTGCCGAACCTAACGGCGGCTGAAAATATCGCGTTTGCACAAGAAGTCATTGGCGTGTCCCCGAGGCACATTCGGAGGCGCGTGAAAGAGGTCCTGGAGTGGGTCGGCCTTCCTGACAAGGCGGACGATTTGCCTTCTCAATTGTCTGGTGGTGAGCAACAGCGCATCGCTGTCGCGCGCGCCCTGGTCAACAACCCCTCTGTCATTATCGCTGACGAACCTACGGGCAACCTCGACCCAGAAACCTCATGGGGCATCATGAAACTCTTTCAGCGCATCAATGACCGCGGGACGACCATCGTCATGGCCACACACAACAAGGATATTGTCAACACGATGAAAAAACGCGTCATCGCCATTGAACAAGGGCAAATTGTCCGGGATGAAGTGAAAGGGACATACGGATATGAAGATTAGGCTACTACGTCACTTTCGAGAGGGTCTGAAGAATCTCATTCGCAACGGTTGGATGACCTTCGCGTCGCTTAGCGCGGTCGGGATTACGCTGTTAATTCTCGGTGTGACACTGGTCATTGCGATGAACGCGCAGCAGATGTCGAATTATATCACGGGGCAACTGCAGATCAACGTCTTTTACAAGATGACGGCAACCACCGCGCAGGAGAAGCAAACCATGGCAGAAATTCAGTCCATGCCAGGCGTGAAATCTGTCCAGTTTGTTTCCAAACAAGAGGAGTTCGCGCAACTTCAGAAGTCTATCGGATCGCAATACAATGATGTTCTGTCAGGACTGTCCGCCACGAACACTTTGCCGGACAAGCTGGTTGTGAAAGCTGTAGATCCGAGACAGACGGTCACCTTAGGAACAGAAATTGCGACCATGCCGCAAGTAGACAAGGTTCAAGATGGCAGTGATGTTGCCAACAAACTGTTCCGCTTCCTCGACGTCGTCCGTAACATCGGACTTGCCTTTGTTGTCGGGTTGGTTGTGACAGCCATGTTTCTCATCTCAAACACCATCAAGATTACAATTTTCTCCCGCCGGCGGGAGATTGAGATTATGCGGCTCGTTGGTGCTACCAACTGGTTCATCAGGTGGCCATTTTTGACCGAAGGGTTAATGATTGGAGCCATTGGTGCGGCGGTGCCATTTTTGGCGATTTTCTTCGCCTATCGCATGGCTTACGAGAGAATTGGCGGGGCATTTCTGTCCATCGCGTTTCCGTTGATGCCTGTCGCCGGTCTTGCATCCAAACTGGCTTTGGTGTTGTTTGGCCTTGGTCTCTTCATCGGCATCTGGGGCGGCATCATGTCGGTACGGAAGTTCCTGCGGGTGTAATGCCGGATTAGAACTTGGTATGATGCAGAATTAGAACTTCGCGTGATACCGGATTAGAACTTGGTATCATACGCGATTAAAACTTGGTGTGAACGGGTCCTGGACTTGATTGCGCGTTGCAATCCGTTCATAGTGGGAATCAAAAAGGAGGGGTCTTGGCGTATGAAACGAGGCGCCTCTTTTCGTGTGGCTGCTGGTACGTTGATACTTGGACTTGTCGTCGGCGCCGGGGGGACCCTGTTGGGCCTGAAAGTGGCGAATGTGAGTTTGACGCCGGGAACGGCATCGCCGGCGTTTCAAAAGTTTTTCTCTGCGTATCACCTGTTGCATGACAACTATTATCTGAAGGAATCGAACACAACCTTGCTAAACGGAGCAGTGGCCGGGATGACCAACTCGATTGGCGATCCGTTCACAGATTACTTTGCCCCTGTCGACGCAAAGCAGTTTAACCAGATGTTATCAGGATCTTTCGTTGGCATTGGCGTTACCATTGAGCAGAACCAAAATGGAATTGAAATTCAGTCGGTCATGACGGATTCGCCGGCCAAGAAAGCTGGGCTGTTGCCGCACGACGTGATTGTCCAGGTAAATGGCAAGAGTGTCACGGGGATGTCGCTGCAGCAGGTGAGCAGCCTTGTCGTTGGGCCCGTTGGAACGTCTGTGACGATTGGGGTCCATCGCAGGTCAGACCCGGGACAAGTGATTAACCTGACGATGAAGCGTGCGAAAATCACCAAGCCTTCGGTCATGACGAAGATGCTGTCGGGCGGGATTGGCTACATGCAAATTTCGGTTGTTGCAGAAAACACTGCCGGCGAAGTCAGCCAGGGTCTTGCGGACCTCAAGAAACAGGGGGCTAAGGTCCTGATTCTTGACCTGCGCGGAAACCCGGGCGGCTACCTAAATGTAGCCGTGGACATTGCCAGCGACTTCATTCCAAAGGGTAAAGTCATTGTCCAGACAGAGGACAGAAGTCTACATATTGACAAATTGACGTCAAAAGGGCCGGGGGACAAGCTGCCGGTGGTGGTCTTAATGGACCAGGACACGGCCAGCGCCGCGGAAATTCTCTCAGCTGCACTGCATGATGACGCCGGGGTGCCGCTTGTTGGAACGAGATCGTTCGGTAAAGGCACAGTTCAGGAGACGCAGGCGTACCCGGACGGGAGCACGCTGAAATACACGGTGGCGAAATGGCTGACGCCGACTGGGGATTGGATCAATAAGAAGGGCCTGACACCGACCGACCTTGTCAACCTTCCGTCCTACGTGTCGCTGCCGTCGATATCGAGTCAAAAATTACCCTTGCAGGAAAATCAAAACGCAAAGACGGTTCAATACCTGCAACAAACCTTGCAAGCGCTGAAGTATCCTGTTGACCGTACAGATGGATTCTTTGATGCAAGCACAAAGCAAGCGGTGATGGCCGTTCAAAAACAGGCTGGTCTGCCGCAAACAGGGGTTGTCGATACGAAGACTGCTGCTGCCATCGACAAGCAGTTTCAGGCCCTCCTCGTGAACTCCGATACCCAGTTGCAAAAGGCGGAAGCCGTGGCAAAGTCGCTCGAGGCTTCCCACTGACTTCCAAGATAGAACAGTTGTCTCCAAAGCACTCAATAGTCACCAAGCAGGACAAGAGTGGATAGTGTCGAATAACAGTCTGTACCACGCGTATGGACTGTTATTTGCGTTGCATTTCATCGGGCCTGATTTCGGATTCTATTTTATAGATGGCGTGATTTACCTCTCGCCATGGAAAGGGCGGGTGTAAGACGAAATGAACTGGCATGCCGCAGCCCTGTCCATCCTGTGGGTCATCAGGGATCTTTTTCTAAATCCCCTGTTTTACGCAGGATTTGCTCTTGCGTTTTGGGACCTACGCCGCACTTCAACCTTTGAACGGAAATTCTTTGGCATTCGGGCAACCAGGCCGCTTCGCCTCACCATCATTCGCGGTGTGGAGGGGCTGATGATTGGCATCGTCATCTCTGCCTTGTTGATTGCTTCCGGGGTTGTCGTCGATCTCTGGGAGGTCGCGGCAGTGAGCATTCTCGGCCTTGTGCTTGGAGCCATTCAACTGAGGTTCGTCTCGCCGGTTTACAGCATCTCGCTGCTGTCGGCGCTCTCGCTCGTCATCAGCAAGTGGGGGCCGAGTGCAAAAGGCTTTTTTGGGATTGTCGTGAGTCATCTCGGAAGTTTCCATGTCGTCGGTTGGTCTGGTGTGTTGTGCGGAGTGATGCTTGGCGAGATGTTGCTCGTGGCGATTGTCGGCAGGCACTCCGTTTCACCCGTTGTCACCGTCAGTAAACGCGGTCGAGGTATCGGCGCTTTGTGGATACAACTTGCGTTCATGGTCCCGCTTGTCATTCCCACCGTCGGCACAGTCTGGTCCGCTCCGTCGTACGTGCATTCACCGTGGCACCTTTTGTGGACGCTCACAGCCAGTTCCTTTGCTTTACTCGGCATGCCTGTGTTGGTTGGGTTCAGTGGGCTGTTTGATAACCTTCGCCCGCGCGTGGCTGTGCAGCAGACCGCCGCAATAGATGGGCTATCGGCTGTTTTAGCCGGCGGTGGCGCGTATCTCGGAACAATCTACGACAGTGGTTACGCAGTCTTGGCACCTTGGCTCATCCTCGCAATCCGGGAGGTATCGAGGTGGTGGCTCGATCACCGTCAGTCCTTGGCCGATCCGCTTTTCGCCCCTGCAGACGAAGGGGTCATGGTGTTGGCTGTGCTGCCGGATTCGTGGGCCGCACGCCTCGGTGTAAAGCCTGCAGATACGATTGCCAGGGTCAACGGCGTCCCGGTGCACTCCCAGTATGACCTGCATTTCGCACTCAATCAGAACCCTGCATACGCGAAGCTTGAGGTGATTGATGAACGGGGTGAGATACGCTTTGTCAGCCACACGGTGTACGAAGGTGAGCGAGCGCAACTCGGCCTCATATTCGCTCCTGACGGACAGAGCCCAAGGTTCGTCAAGGCCGGCGGCAGTGGGCTGCTTCAAAGTTTGTACGCCCGTCTGACAGAAGCGGGTCCAGGCGCTCTTAGTCATGCTTCAGCCTCGGCAGCGAGCATCAACGGAGATGGGGCGGGGCAAGGCGTTGCGATAGGTGGAGCCCCACCGCCATCACGGCGGAGTGCGAGAGCGATGTTTGCAAGGTCACCGGCCGCTGAGGAAGCGGCGATGACAGAAGAAAGACCGGACGACAGAGACGGACTTTCGAACAATAGAGAATGACTTCCGAACGAGAGAGAATGACTTCCGGACGATAGAGAATGACTTAATGAGTTTTCCACTGTTACCTTTGTAACCATCGGTGGCTGTGGGACGACTGACCAGGTAGGTGTGACGTTTGGATATTGCAACCATTGGCGGCATTGTGCTCGCGCTCGCGAGTCTTATCATGGGATTCACATTTGATGGCGGGAGTTTGGTGGCACTGCTCAATCCTGCAGCAGCCATTTTGGTGTTTGGCGGCACGCTTGGCGCCACTTTGACTTCTGTGAGTTTGAAGCACTTCACTGGGATGGTCAAATACGCGCGAATTTCCCTGTTTAGCAAGTCTCCGGAGATGCTTGACACGGTTGAAGAATTGGTTGCTCTGGCAGTGGTAGCGCGTCGTGAGGGGCTGCTCGCGCTGGAGGAACGGCTTGAGTCGATGTCCGACCCGTTTATGAAAAACGGGTTGCAACTGGTTGTGGACGGCGTCGACCCGGAACTGGTTCGCGAATACCTCGACACGGAACTGACATCCGTGGAAGAACGGCACAAACGGGCTGCAAAGGTGTTCGAACTGGCGGGGGGGTATGCGCCGACGATGGGCATCATCGGTACGGTCATGGGGTTAGTCCATGTGCTTGGCAGTCTCCAGGACGTAACGAAGCTCGGACCACAGATAGCGACAGCGTTTACGGCGACCCTTTACGGTGTTGCGAGTGCCAACATCTTGTGGCTTCCGATTGCCAGCAAACTTAAGAATCGGAGCCAGGACGAGATCCTGCTGCGCGAGATGCTGAGTGAGGGTATCCTGTCCATTCAGGCTGGTGAAAATCCGAATATTCTCGGTCAGAAACTACGTGCCTTCCTGCCGCCGTCGCAGCGTCAGCGCAAAGAGGCAGAAAGTCGGGGTGAAGCAGGTGTCGAGACGGCGCGGTCGTAGGCATCATGAGGAACCGGAAAATCAAGAGCGCTGGTTGATTACGTACTCCGACCTGATTACGCTGCTGATGATATTCTTTGTCATCATGTACGCCATGTCCAAAGTCGACGTGGCCAAGTTCATGACCTTAACTCAGTCGCTTGCGGCAGCTTTACATAATGAACAAAAGGTTCCGTTGAAGAACTTAGGTACAACGGGTCTGGTTGTGCCCGCGAATCCGACTAACCAAGGCGATAAAACGCAGCATCCAATTCCGCCTGCGTCTACCGCGCAAACCCAGAACGACAAGGCACTTGATAACTTGTACACGCAGGTCAAGGCGTATATTTCCATGCACAATCTGAACGGGAACGTGACGATTGTGAACCAACAGCGTGGGGTGCAGATTACGCTCCGAGACGTCGTCCTGTTTAATACCGGGCAAGCGACCATTCTCCCGCAGGCGCAAAAATTATTACAGGGCCTCGTACCGTTTTTTCAGTCTTTGAATAATCCCATCGTCATCGAAGGGTACACGGACGACGTCCCCATTTCCACACCACAGTTTCCATCAAACTGGGAGCTGTCTGGCACCCGGGCCATGGATGTAGTGCGCTTTTTAGTCAGTCAGGGAATTTCGCCGCCACGACTGTCTGGGGTTGGCTATGGCCAGTATCACCCGGTGGTCCCGAACACCTCGGCCACCAATCGCGCGATGAACCGGCGCGTCAACATCGTCATCCTGCGGACTGTGCAAAGCACCCAGATAGTGGGCGCAACCAGCAACAGCGCGAACGAATTGAGCGGAGGCGGCGGGTCGACGGGGTCGGCGGCTGGAGGTGCGGGCAGTGGTGCCGGAGGAGCGACGGGGTCGGCCAGTGGTGGGTCGGCGGCTGGTGGCGGCAACAGCAACAGTGCCGGGGCATCGGCAGGGTCCCAGGCAGGGTCCCAGGCAGGGTCCCAGGCAGGGTCCCAGGCAGGGTCCCAGGCAGGGTCCCAGGCAGGGTCCCAGGCAGGGTCCTCGGCCAGCGGTGGCACGAGTAGCAACACGGCGGGTAAGTAAGTGGCGCCTCAGCGGGGCCAATGGGCATACCTGCCAGTGCACACCGCGATGCGGAATGAAAAGTGATGCCATCGGTATAACGCGTCGACGACGCGTTATTTCCTTTGATATGGTCTTAACGCGCTCAGAGAGAGTGTCTATTAACAGGAGCCGTAAGGCTCCTGTTTTCCTTTGTTAGGGAATTTTTTGAAGGTAATTGGATACAAATGGTTGAATTTTGGTTGCTAACCTTGGGTTTCCCACGCTCAATTCCTCCATTTTTGCTTCCTTTTCCACTTTAAAGGCAGACGGGGGCCTCTAACGGCTTACCTCGGTTCAATAACTCCTTCACCATTACCTTTACATTGACCACCATAGAGGTAATCTTAACGTCGATCCGCAACTTGCTACGACCACGGGTTCGGGGCTTTCCGAGTCCGTGGTGACGTTTCATTTCGTTATTGGTGCGCTCAATTTCGTATCGAGCTCGAAGTGCCTCTTGACCCTCCTGGCTCGCATTGTACTTCTTTGCCTCCTGAATCAGTTCCCAGTAGTCACTCACGAACACAGTACGTCCCTTTGCATGGTCGGTGCACTGCGCACGTAAAGGGCATGCTGTGCAATCCTCTTCAGCAAATCCATGTTGTGTACCCTTAGATTGCTTAATGTGGTTCTTTCGGACTGACGTGTACCCACCAGGACACACGACCACGTCACGTTCCGGTATGTATGTGAAGTCTTCAGCTCGAAATGCCTTTCCGGACGGGTTCGTGAATTTGGGCAACGGTGCCGTTAGAAGGATATGTAGTTCCTTGGAGAGCTTGTCGCGATTCTCAGCATTTCCGTAAGCTGAGTCTGCCACTACTTCCTTGGGACGCTTGTCGAACTCATCCACCACAGCCTTTACAACCGACTCCAGTGCAATTCCATCTACTTCATTACCAGGGATAGGCTCCGCATTGAGGACTAGGTGAGAGTTGGCCGACTCCACGACTTGTGTCTTATCGCCAATAAACGCCAGCTTTTTGGACTTGTGCCCAACACGTACTTCTGGGTCATGTGCACTCACTACACGGTCGGAGGGCTTGTTATTTTTGTCCTGTTCAACGTACTGAATATCCTCTTTCTGTGGTTCCACATTCTCAGATGAAGGAGACTGGTTTTCGTCAGGGAGCTTCGGAGTAACGTTCTCACGTAAAATACGCAGGAGCACCTCGCGTTGTTGCTTGGCTGTTTCCTGCTCATTGTCGTTTTTCCACTGGGTATCCATGTCGTCGGTGTCCGCACGTTCCAGCCATGCCACTAAACTGAACGCCAAAACACATAGATTGCTGAAGGCGAGATTTCTTTCGCTGCCCTGCACCTCACGCTTGAGTTTGCGAAAGAATGCCCCCACATCCATGTTCTCCTTCAATTTTTCGTAACGCGCTGGGTTATGACGCTTCAAGTAACGCACAAGCTTTTGAGCCGCTTGTTGAATGAGCTCATATACACTTGGCGTAGCAACATTGGCATGCGTGTGGAACGCATCTACCAACCAGCGGTCATCATCTTGTCCCCACATGCCGAGGTTCAGTGCCTGAGCGAGGATATTCACGTGACAGGCATGGAATATATCCGCGCCAAGCCGACTCCTGTCCAGCGCAATTGTGCTGTGGTCAAACTTTGCGAGTGAGATCGGTACACCTAAAAATCGCTTAATGAAGATATCACCGACGATCTTTAGCTCCATCTCACGGTCGGAAATGTTGTAGTACCGCTGTACGAGATGGATTTTAAGTTTCAAGGACGGGGCATACGGGTGTTGGCCGATGGGTGAGTACAAGGGAGCACAGAGCTTATCCGCGAACGAGAAATCAATGTATTTCGCCACTGCATCCCAGAATGGATGAGGTGGTATGACTGAATACACCATGATGTCCTCGAAGGAGGCTTGCTCAAAGTTCTTGTACTTTACCCCGTTCATTTCTCCAACTCCCCGTAATCTCGGATACCTCAATTATACCAGAAAACACGAGATTTACGTAGAAATAACGAGTAATACAGATATAATCTTCGAAAATGGCGAACGGCATCTCGCGTAGTTAATCGACAGTCTCTCAGAACGCTCTATTTTCCGTCTCCGGAGCGTACTCCCCAGCAAATAGCGCGTCGTCAAAGCGCTATTCCCTAAACCCCTCTTCCTACTTACCTTATAACGCGTTCCTGACGCGCTATTTCGTGTTCCCGTTTGCGTAACGCGTCAGTAACACGCTATTTCGCGGAGATGGGGACCTATCGACCCACAATAGCGCGTTCCCAGCGCGTTATTCTCAACCCAGCTATCGTAATCTCTCTCATCTCAATCTCTCTCCAGGTCACGGTCATTACCAAAAAAAAACTTGCTGAAAAATTAAGGGAACATTTGTTCGCTTTTGTGTTTCGTGGTAACATAAAGAAGCGACTGTCTTGGCGTCGTGAAGCGGCAGGCGTTACGATGCTTTCTTGTGCAGTCAAATCGCCAAATCGCGTTGTGGTTGTGATATCGCCAAATCACCACATCGCCAAATCGCGCTGCGAAAGGGCCAAATCACCACATCGTCAAATCGCGCTGCGAAAGGGCCAAATCATCACATCGCCAAATCACCACATCGTCAATTCGTGAAATGGAGAAATATCTGCATCCGATTGGAGGGATTGTGTTGTCGGCAAAAGACGGACGATTTGAATTGGTGTCCGAGTATCAGCCCCAAGGAGATCAGCCAGCTGCCATTGACAATCTGGTCGATGGGCTGAACCGTGGGTTGAAGCACCAGACCCTTCTCGGCGTCACCGGATCGGGCAAGACGTTCACGATGGCCAACGTTGTCGCGAGAGTGAATCGACCGACACTCGTGATTGCCCACAACAAGACCCTCGCAGCACAATTGGCGGCCGAATTCCGCGAGTTCTTCCCGAATAACGCCGTCGAGTACTTTGTCAGTTATTACGACTACTATCAGCCGGAGGCGTACATCCCGTCGACGGATACTTATATTGAAAAAGACGCCAAGATTAATGACGAGATTGATAAACTACGGCACTCCGCAACCGCATCGCTGCTCGAACGGAACGATGTTCTCGTGGTCGCCAGCGTGTCCGCCATCTACGGTCTCGGTAATCCAGAAGAATATCGCAATCATGTTCTCTCCCTTCGCCCTGGCATGGAGCGCCGTCGAGACGACATTTTACGTCGGCTTGTCGACATGCAGTACGAGCGCAATGACATCAACTTCACTCGAGGCACCTTCCGGGTCCGCGGCGACGTGGTCGAGATTTTCCCGGCGTCACGCGGAGAACAGGCGATTCGCGTGGAACTCTTCGGAGATGAGATTGATCGGATCACTGAGATAGATGTTCTGACAGGAGAAGTGCTTGGCATCAGAGATCATGTCGGAATTTATCCGGCATCTCACTTTGTCACCTCACGGCCACGCCTCGAGGCCGCCATCGCGCGGATTCAGGATGAACTCGCGGAGAGGCTCACAGAGCTTCGAGACAATGGCAAACTGCTCGAGGCCCAACGCCTTGAACAGCGCACCAACTACGACATCGAGATGATGAGGGAAATCGGCTTCTGTTCGGGGATTGAGAACTATTCGCGCCATCTGGAAGGCCGATCCGCTGGGGAACCGCCGCACAGCCTGCTCGACTACTTCCCGGACGACTTTCTCACCATCATCGACGAGTCACACCAGACATTGCCGCAGGTCAGAGGCATGTACGGGGGCGACCGGACGCGCAAGCTGACCCTGATTGAGCACGGTTTCCGCTTGCCATCGGCTGCAGACAACAGACCGCTCACGTTTGACGAGTTCGAGGGCAAGCTCGGTCAGTCACTGTACGTGTCGGCCACACCCGGTCCATACGAGCTCGAGCACCAGCAAAATCAGGTGGAGCAAATCATCCGCCCGACCGGGCTCCTGGACCCTGAGGTGTTTGTGCGACCGATTAAGGGTCAAATTGACGATCTCGTTGGTGAGATTCACGAGCGCACCAAGAAGGGCGAGCGTGTCCTCGTGACGACGCTAACGAAGAAGATGTCAGAGGACCTGACAGACTACTTTAAGGAACTCGGTATCAAAGTCCGCTACATGCACTCGGATATTAAGACGATGGAGCGCATGGTCATCCTGCGCGATCTGCGGCTTGGGGCGTTTGATGTGCTCGTCGGCATCAACCTGCTGCGCGAAGGTCTCGACCTCCCGGAAGTCTCCCTGGTTGCCATTCTCGACGCAGATAAGGAAGGGTTTCTGCGCGCGGAGCGGTCCTTGATTCAGACGATTGGCCGCGCCGCTCGAAACGCGAATGGGCAGGTCATCATGTACGCCGATGGGATAACGGCGTCGATGCGCGTAGCGATGGACGAGACGATGCGGCGCAGGGAGCGGCAGAAGGCGTTCAATGAATTGCACGGCATCACCCCGACCACCATTCAAAAGGCCGTCCGTGATGTGATTGAAGCCACAAAGGCTGCCGAGTCTCAGGCGGATTATGTAACTGCGGCACAGCGTGCAGCGAACCTGTCCGCAAAGGAGAAGAAGGAGCTTATCGCCAAGTTGCAGCAGGAGATGAAGAATGCTGCCAAAGAGCTCCAGTTCGAGCGGGCGGCGGAGTTGCGTGATATGATCGTGGAACTGAGCGCCTCCTAAAGGGCGATATCGGGATTGGAGTAGTGCAGCGCTGAGCAGCGGTTTTGCTGAGCAGCCGCTTTTGGAGAGAGAGTAGGGCGGATAACGCAGCAGTTCAGATATCATAGTTTGGGTAACAACCCGTAAAGGTGGGAATATAGTGGCACACGACCGAATTGTGGTCAAAGGCGCGCGTGCGCACAACTTGAAAAATGTGGACGTGGTGATACCGCGCGACAAGTTTGTTGTGTTGACGGGACTGAGCGGATCGGGCAAGTCATCCCTCGCTTTCGACACCATTTACGCAGAAGGACAGCGCCGCTATGTCGAGTCGCTTTCCGCATACGCGAGGCAATTTCTCGGACAGATGGACAAGCCGGATGTAGATTCGATTGACGGGTTGTCGCCAGCGATATCGATTGACCAAAAGACGACGAGTCGTAATCCCAGGTCAACCGTGGGAACCGTGACGGAGATCTACGATTATTTGCGCTTGCTCTACGCGCGCGTGGGCCGCCCGTATTGCCCGAACTGTCACATCCCAATCAGCTCGCAGACGGTGGAGCAGATGGTCGACCGCATCCTGGAATACCCCGAAGGTACACGTATGCAGGTGCTCGCACCGATTGTGCGCGGCCGTAAGGGGGAGCACAAGAGTGTCTTTGAGGACATGAAAAAAAGCGGCTACGTCCGCGTTCGCGTCGACGGCGAAGTGCGTGAAGTCGCTGACGAGATAGTGCTCGAGAAGAACAAGAAACACACCATTGAGGTCGTCATCGACCGCATCGTCGTTCGTGCCGATGTCGCCAGCAGACTCGCCGATTCGCTCGAGACAGCGCTCGGACTGTCGGGGGGACTTGTGGGCATTGACGTCATCGGCCAGGATGAACTGCTCTTCAGCCAGAACTTTGCCTGTCCGAAATGCGGTTTCAGTGTCGGAGAACTCGCACCTCGCATGTTTTCTTTCAACAGCCCGTTTGGTGCCTGCGAAGCCTGCACGGGTCTCGGTGTGCACATGGAGGTCGACGAGGACCTTGTCATTCCGGACTGGACCAAGAGTATTGACGACGGGGCGATTGTGCCGTGGGTCGGATCGTCTTCGACCTATTATCCACAATTGCTGGCAGCAGCCTGTACCGCGTTCGGTGTGCGCACGGACATTCCTGTGTCCGAGATTCCCAAAGCCGGGATGGAAAAGATTCTGCGCGGAACCAACGAGAAAATTAACTTTACGTTTGAAAACGACTGGGGCCAGACAAAAACCGCAGAGTTGCCGTTTGAGGGGGTCATCACCAACCTTGAGCGCCGCTACCGCGATACCGCGTCAGACTGGACCCGCGAGTTCATTGAAGAATACATGAGCAGCAAACCCTGCCCAGCCTGTAAAGGCCGGCGCCTACGTCCAGAGAGCCTGGCTGTTAAAGTGGGGGAACTAAGTATCTCCGAATTTACCGATCTCGCTGTCCGCGACGCGGTCCCCTTCTTTGAACACCTCGAATTGACGGAGAAGGAGACGGCTATCGCCCGGCTTATCCTGCGAGAAATCGAGGCGCGTCTCGGCTTCCTGCGTGACGTAGGTCTCGACTATCTGACATTATCCCGGAGTGCAGGCACGCTCTCCGGCGGCGAGGCGCAGCGCATCCGGCTCGCCACACAACTTGGTTCAAGCCTGATGGGGGTTCTCTACATCCTCGACGAGCCTTCGATTGGACTGCACCAACGTGACAATGAACGTCTCATTCGGACGCTCGAGCACATGCGCGACCTTGGGAATACCTTGATTGTCGTTGAGCATGATGAAGACACCATGCTTGCAGCGGATCACATTATCGACATGGGGCCCGGTGCCGGTGTTCATGGAGGTGTGGTGGTCAGTCAGGGATCGCCGGAAGAGATTATGGCGGACGAAAAGTCGTTGACCGGACAGTATCTCGTTGGTGACCGCTTCATTCCAGTGCCAGAGGACAGGCGCAAGCTCGATGGTCGCAAGCTGCGGGTCAAGAAAGCCAAGGAAAACAACTTGAAAAACGTCACAGTGGACATTCCAATCGGTGTATTCACGTGTGTAACAGGGGTGAGCGGATCCGGCAAATCCACCCTGGTCAACGAAATCATCCACAAAACGCTTGCCAGGGACCTCAACGGTGCACGCACGAGACCGGGCGCGTGTGCAGGCATTGAGGGGCTTGAGCACCTGGATAAGGTCATCGATATCGACCAGTCACCGATTGGCCGTACACCCCGCAGTAATCCTGCAACGTACACAGGGGTGTTTGATGACATCCGCGACATCTTTGCCACAACCAATGAGGCGAAAATGCGCGGTTACAAGAAGGGGCGGTTCAGCTTCAACGTCCGCGGCGGACGCTGTGAGGCCTGCAAAGGCGACGGTATCATCAAAATCGAAATGCACTTCCTGCCGGATGTTTACGTGCCTTGCGAAGTCTGCAAGGGCAAGCGCTATAACCGCGAGACGCTCGAGGTTAAGTACAAGGGGAAAAGTATCTCTGATGTGCTCGACATGACCATCGAAGACGCGCTAGAGTTCTTTGAGAATATCCCGCGCATTGCCCGCAAGTTCCAGACGCTTGTCGACGTGGGGCTCGGATACATGCACGTCGGGCAACCGGCGACGACCTTGTCGGGTGGTGAGGCTCAGCGCATTAAACTGGCGTCTGAACTCCACCGTCGCAGCACCGGCCGCACCCTGTATATTCTTGACGAGCCGACGACGGGTTTGCACGTGGCTGACATCGAGCGATTGCTCACCGTTTTGCACCGCTTGGTCGAAGCAGGAGATACGGTGCTGGTCATTGAACATAACCTCGATGTCATCAAAACCGCGGATTATCTGGTTGACCTCGGTCCCGAGGGCGGTGAAGGTGGTGGTCGCGTGATTGCCACGGGCACACCAGAAGCGGTGACAAAAGTGAAGGACTCTTACACGGGTGCCTTCCTGAAACCAATTTTGGAACGCGATAAAGCGCGCGCTCGCGGTGAGTACCGACCTGCGAGCCTCACTGCAAGAGAAGGTGGCGTTGAAATCGCATTGAAGCGGAGGACGGGTGCATGACAACTGCGGGGATGTGGTGGGCGGACACGTTGGAGTCGTTTGCCGAAGCGTTTGCCATCCGCTATGACCTCGTGGAGGAGCGACATTCAGCCGTCCGCGAGACCGGAGAATGGTGGGTCCAAGGAGATTCGTGGTGTGTGCAACTCGACTCCTGGTCCCACGCATGCTGGCTCGATGCGGTAGACAATCCTGCTTGGCGCCGCGCCCTCACCATCTCGCTGCAAAATGCGCGTGCCGCCAGTGCCAGACAACTATCATGGCGTCAAGTCGTCACTCGGCACTTTTCTGAGTTGGTTCACCAAGCTCAGAGTGACAACTGGCCGCAGGAGCCTAACACCCGCAGGTTGGGACTCCGGTTGATAACCCGGGAGTTGACGCCTCCGGGCTGTTTTGCATGGTTGGAGTTCTCCAGGCAATCTCCTGACGCTGAGGAGTTTCGCGGACTCGTAGAACAGGTAACAGCGGCATTAACGGAAGTGGTGTTTGTCGGCTGGACGGAGCACCCAGCAGGACTACAGGCTGCGGTTTTGTTTCTCCGCACTGGCGAACTAGAGGGCGGGGATGACGCTGACCTTGATGAGGAGAACACCAGCTACGCTGAAGGCTGTGACCCCCAAACGCTGCACGTACGACGGCGAACGTCCCAACTTGAACGGACACTGCACCCACTTCTCGATTCGCTCGAGTCAGACGCGATGGTTCCTGTCAAGGCGACTGTCGGTGCGCCTTTTGAAGACGTTCACGACTGGGCCAAGGGGCTGCACACATTGGCTGAGGCCTGGCGTGAACGGACCTGGTTTGCTCCTTCACAGCCCATCTACGAGTGGGGACAGCAACCAATTGCGTACCTGCTTTCCATCCTCTCAAACTGGCAGATGGAACCTTTTCTACATATGGCGGCAACCGGATCAAGTGGCAACATCATGCTATCCCCCGACTTGGCAGAGACTTTGCAAGGTGTCTTAGCAGCCAATCTGAATATCAGCGAAGCTTCACGCCTCTTATATTTGCATCGGAACACACTGATGAATCGGATCGACCGGATTCGGTCGCAGACCGGGTATGACATCAGGCAGTTTAACGACGCACTCGTCTTATGGATGGCCCAGATTCTCATTCGTCGCCAAGCCGACACCCCCTCCTCTACACTCGGATAAGGGACAGGTTGCACTTTGTGCAACTAGCGTGCGATGTGCCCAACCATGTTGTGCAAAAACGTTGCACCTTGCCTCTCGTTCAATCAGCGCGTCGCAGAGTATACTGAGGTCAATTACAACGCGCTGGCAACAAGGGACACGGGTCACAGAGGTTGTTCAGCTTCACGTGTTCACTGTGTTTGTTCGAAATCGCATCCACAACGCGGATGTGTTGATTTGAGGAGGGTTTTGAGATGGCGAGAGTTCAACTCAACGGGATTTGGAAAAAGTACACCGGCGATGTCGTCGCAGTAAAGGACTTCAACCTCGACGTTCAAGATAAGGAATTTGTGGTCTTCGTCGGCCCGTCAGGTTGCGGTAAGACAACGACGCTCCGCATGATTGCAGGCCTTGAAGACATCACGGCTGGCGACCTCTTCATCGGTGAACGCCGCGTGAACGACGTTGCGCCGAAAGACCGCGACATTGCGATGGTGTTCCAGAACTATGCTCTCTATCCGCACATGACGGTGTACCAGAACATGGCGTTCGGTTTGAAACTGAGGAAGTTTTCAAAGAGTGAAATTGACAAGCGTGTTCGCGAAGCCGCAGACATTCTTGATATCGGCCACTTGCTCGAGAGAAAGCCAAAGGCGCTGTCAGGCGGCCAAAGACAACGTGTCGCTTTAGGACGCGCCATCGTGCGCGAACCGGCTGTGTTCTTGATGGACGAACCACTGTCCAACCTCGACGCGAAGCTCCGCGTGCAAATGCGCGCCGAGATCCGTAAGCTGCATCAGCGCATCCAGACCACAGTTGTTTATGTCACGCACGACCAGACAGAAGCAATGACGATGGGTGACCGCATTGTCGTCATGCGAGATGGTCTGATTCAGCAGGCAGACACCCCACAACAGGTCTACAATTACCCGGCGAACATGTTTGTCGCAGGCTTCATCGGATCGCCAGCAATGAACTTCATTCGCGGCGAACTCACCGAAGAGGGTGGAGCGATTACGTTCCGGGCACCCGAGGTCTCTGTCCGTTTGCAGGAAGGCCGTTATGAGACACTGAGAAATGCCGGCGTCGTCGGGAAAGAAGTTGTCCTCGGCATCCGCCCTGAAGACATGCACAACGAGGAAATGTACCTGTCCACATATCCGGATGCAGTTCTGAACGCACGCGTAGAAGTGGCTGAAAACATGGGCTCTGAAGTGTACATCCACATCAACGTGGGTGGACAATCCATGATTTCCCGTGTCAGCTCCCGTTATCAATACTCCCCAGGCACAGAGCTGAAACTGGCAGTCGACTTGAACAAGGCTCACATCTTCAACGCAGAGACCGAAGAAGCCATCCCGCATCACGTCGGTGAGGCGCAGGCTGTTCGATGAGTAAAGCAAGATCGGTTACCGTGGAGGAACTTATCCGCGGTCTGGGACTGACAGTGTTTACCCCCGACGCTGATTTGTCCCGTACCATTAATACCGTAGATATCAACCGGCCAGGGCTTGCCTTGGCCGGCTATCTACGATATCACGCCGCGGAACGCATTCAGTTGCTCGGCCGGACGGAATTGTCCTTCTTTCGCGGAATGGACCCAAGAGAGCAGGCACTGCGTGTGTTTGCTTTCTGTTCCTACGAGCAGACCCCTTGTGTCATTGTCTCGCGTGGCGAAATGCCGCCAGAGACGCTGCTAAAGGAAGCCTTGGCGCGAGGACTGCCGGTGCTTGGCTCAAACCAGGTTACGACGCGTGCCGCTGCCATCATCTCCAACTTCCTCGAAGAGCGGCTGGCACCCGAGACATTGGTTCACGGGGTTCTCGTTGATGTTTATGGAATCGGCATCCTTATCACCGGGTCGAGCGGTATTGGCAAAAGTGAGACGGCGCTTGAGTTGATTAAGCGCGGGCATCGACTGGTTGCAGACGACGCGGTCGTCATCCGTCAGGTCTCCGATGAGAGTCTGGTCGGGAGTCCGCCGCCGCTGCTGCAGTACTTGCTTGAAATCCGCGGTGTCGGTGTCTTGAATGCCATGACCTTGTTTGGCGCAGGTGCAGTCCGAACCCACAAAAAGCTGGCAATGGTGATTCACCTTGAGGCGTGGCGGGACGACGTCGCTTACGACAGACTGGGCATTGACGAGGAGACCATTCGCATCCTTGACATGGATCTGCCTTCATTGACGATTCCAGTCAGGCCCGGCCGTAACCTCGCAGTCATCATCGAAGTCGCAGCGATGAACCATCGTTTAAAGCGTATCGGCTTTAACGCCGCTCAGCAGTTCTCAGAGCAATTGGCGCATGCCATTGAGGACCAGGACGACTAGAACGACTTGGAGACTCAAAACCACCAGAACGACTAGAACGACTAGAACGACTGGAACGATTTTAGACACATGGTATTTGACGCAGGTCGTGCTGATGTGCCAAATGGGCACTGAGGCATGACCTGTTTGTCATTGTCTGAGTGGACTTCCAGTGTCATACAAGAATGTGACAATAGTCTGTCTTATCACGCATAAACCATCCTAACGCACTATGCGGAGGGAGGATTCATGTGAACAATGTCGAACTATGCTGAATGGTATTTTTTCTAGGGGGGATATGGGTGGAGCTGACACAGCGTCTGCAGAGCCTGAAGAGGCGACTGACAGCGGCGAGCCAGCAGAAGACGAACAGTTTGTTTCCTCACTTGGCAGCTTTTCACAAGCTTACAAATTGGACTATGCTCCGTGAACTACCTCGCCAGTTCACTTTGACGCGTGCAAAAATACACCATCAGTGGTCCCATGGGCCGAATGTTCGACTATATGCCGCTACATTTACAGCAGCAGTGCTCTTTATCTCAGGGTCGTACGTTGCGGTCGATAGGATCCAATCTACACAGTCTTGGGTTGAAGTGTTTTCAAACGGCACATTTATGGGGCTGGTGCCAAATGACAAGCCAATCGTATCTGGCCTGAAACAAACGGCAGCAGCCTATGATGTCAATATCGAGCTGTACCCTGTGCACACTCATGCAAACCTCGGTTACGACTGGCAGTCCGTGGCGAGTCTGCCGACGGACGCAGTGGCCATTCGCTCAAATGGAAAGCCGCTCGTCTATGTATCTTCGACGTCGGCAGCCGAAAGTGTCCTCAGTCAGGTCGAGAAAGCATTGACTCCAAAAGGCATCAGCAGGAATGCCCAAGTTCAATTTGTTGGACACGTGGATACGGCGAATGCAGTAGTCAGTGTTGCTTCGATTCTCAACCCGACGTCAGCCGTCCACTATCTGTTACACCCGAGCAGTGCACAACTGGCCGGTCGGTCAGCGTCACTGGTTTCAATGGCAGACACGGCGCAGAACGGACAAGCCGGGTGGGCGGACAGTATCTTCGGGACGGATGTGGGATTGAATTTGGCCACTGCGTCAGATACTTCCGCACCCGCACAAACTGCAACCTTGAACACAGGGAGTCCCTCTCAGGCCCGGACGCTCCAACTTGACATTCCAACGCAGCGAGGCGGCTTGCAGACTGGTGGCGGCGCCACGAGTGTACCGAACGGTTCGACGGTGTACGGCGGAACGGCGGGAACGGCATCATCGGGGGCCGCATCGACAGGGAGCAGGATTAACACGGTGAGTGAATCGGTGGGAAGCGGATCGGCAACCAACGGACCAGCAGCAACGGTGCGGTCGGCCGGCCCGTTGCTCAGCGTTCAGGCGAAGCAGACGGTGACACAAGTGCTTGCCATGCCCTTTCCCATTCAGTACGAGAAAACGCCACATCTTGGGCTCGGCGTCATCAAGGTGCTCAAAACCGGAAAACCTGGGACGGTCCAGGAGCGCATTCAGATTACCTACGTCAACGGGCGCCCCACTGGAAAAACAGTGCTCGCAAAGACTGTCTTAGTGCAACCGCATGCGGAAGTCGCCGAGAAGGGGACAAACTCTGGGATGGCATCCGGCTCATGGATCTGGCCGACCGATGCATACGACATTACATCAGGGTTCGGCTGGCGGATGTTGTACGGGGGCCCGAACTTTCACCCGGGCAAAGATATCGGTGTGCCGATTGGTTCACCAGTATATGCTACGAATAACGGCGTTGTCGTCCAGGCCGGATGGAACTCTGGGGGCTACGGGAACTGGGTGATGATCAACAACGGCAGCGGCATCGATACGGTGTTTGGGCACCTGTCGCACGTTTTGGTGCATGTTGGACAAACCGTCGCGAAAGGCGATTTGATTGCCCGATCCGGTGACACGGGATTCTCCACCGGACCACACCTGCACTACGAGGTTCGGCAAAACGGGGTTCCGATTGATCCGACACCGTATATGTGATCAATCTGTCTTTACGGGAGCGAAGCTAGCGCGTCTGGGGCGCGCTATTTCGCGGCTGGCGGCATGGACGGAGTGGAAATAACGCGCTGTGAGCGCGTTACCACTGAAGACGGATGAAATAGCTTGTTTGCAGCGCGCTATTTTCGTGGTGGTGCCCAGGTTTTTGCGATAGCGCGTCTGGGGCGCGCTATTTTGCTGCTGGCGGCATGGACGGAGTGGAAATAAGGCGCTGTGAGCGCGTTACCACTGAAGATGGATGAAATAGCGCGTTTGCAGCGCGCTATTTTCGTGGTGGTGCCCAGGTTTTTGCGATAGCGCGTCTGAGGCGCGCTATTTTGCGGCTGGCGGCATGGACGGAGTGGAAATAACGCGCTGTGAGCGCGTTACCACTGAAGACGGATGAAATAGCGCGTTAGCAGCGCGCTATTTTCGTGGTGGTGCCCAGGTTTTTGCGATAGCGCTGCTACAACGCGCTATTTTGCTGCCGGTCTACATCGCTTCTGGGGCTCGCAGTCCAAGGACGTTGAGACAGAAGGCGATGAAAGCCCTTGTGGCATCCGTCAAGCGCAGGCGCAAAAGTTTGTCGGCCTCAGTCTGTGCGGACAAGATTGGCACGTCGTGGTAAAAACGGTTAAATGCGTGACATACGTCCAGGACTAAACGTGCAATGAGGGAAGGGTCCAGTTGAACGACCGCCCGTTCAAATACCTCGTTCGCCTTATTCATTTCGACGACCAGTCGCCATTCGCTGGGATGCAAGTCACCGGCGTCCGCACTTAGATTAGCGCCTGGTGCCTCATCCCAGCCAGGTCCAGCCTTACGCAGTACGCTGCACGCGCGCGCGTGGGTGTACTGTACGTAGGGGCCGGTTTCTCCATCAAAGTTGAGCACGTCCTCGTAGCGGAAGTCCACATCGTGCATGCGGTAGTTCTTCAGGTCGTTGAAGACAACCGCTCCGATGCCGACGGCTTCAGCTACGTCGTTTTTGTCTGGGAGATTCGGGTTTTTCTCCTCGATAATGCGCATGGCCTCAGCTACTGCCTTTTCGAGCACATCCTCAAGGTAAACAATCTTTCCGCGACGCGTCGAAAGTCGTTCCCCGTTGTATTTCATCATGCCAAACGCGACGTGACGGCAGTCTCTTGCCCAGTCCCTGCCCATCAACTCCAGGACTTTAAAGACTTGCTGGAAGTGCAAGATCTGCTCTCCGCCCACGACGTATATCAGGCGATTTCCGCCAAGCACGTCGTGGCGGTAGATGGCCGCTGCCAAGTCGCGGGTTGCGTAGATGGTGGCGCCATCAGACTTGCGAATGATGCACGGAGGTAAGTCGTACGCTGACAGGTCTACGACTTCTGCGCCTTGGCTCTCAACAAGCAGTCCCTTCTCACGCAGTTCATCAACAACCGCATCCATCTTGTCGTTGTAGAAACTTTCGCCAAGGACATACTCATGATGAACGCCAAGTCTGTCATAGGTTGTTTGGAAGGCCTTCAAACTCTCATCAATGAACCATTGCCATAGCGCTCTCGCTTCTTCGTCTCCGTCCTCGAGGCGCTTGAACCAGGCTCGTCCTTCATCTTCCAACTCCGGATTCTTCTCAGCTTCGGCGTGAAACCGTACGTAGAGAGCCAGAAGTTCACGCGTCGGATTCTGCTTGACCGTGTCTTCGTCTCCCCACATGCGATATGCTGCAATGTTTTTGCCGAATTGGGTGCCCCAGTCGCCAAGGTGATTGATGCCGATAACCTTCGATCCGTCCGCCCGCAACAAGTTGGCAATCGAGTGACCAATCATGGTCGAGCGCAGATGACCAACACCAAACGGCTTTGCGATATTTGGCGAGGAGTAATCGATGGCTGCCGAATCGCCCTTCTGGCGTTCTTCTGAGAAAAGAAGAAGAGCGTTTGTGCGCAACACGTCTACCACTTCTCTTGCCACACCTGCATGCGAAAGGTACACATTGACGTAGCCGCCAGCTACTTCAACTTTGCTGAAACCCCCAGCTTTTGTTAAAGTGGTGGCGACATCCTTCGCGATTTCCGCAGGCGCCTTCTTCAACTGTTTTGCAAATCGAAAGCAAGGCAAGGCCAAGTCACCCATGTCTTCATTCGGGGGATATTCGATGAGTCCGGCGACATCCGCGGCTGACAGGCCGACAACCGGCGCCACCAGCTCGGCGATAGCCAATTTTTGCGATTTCATGAAACATGTCCTCCTAATTTAGCCGATGCATGAATTTCATTATTATAGCACGCTCTCTTGATGGACAGAAACTTCATTGAGTGCACGGCCTGTGATATACTCGGTGTACCTTAGTTCACATAAGTCACCGGATGGCCGTTTGAACTAGGCGCGACCGTAAGCAAACCACACTGGCACCTGAACCAACGTGGTCAGGTAGACAGGAGCTGCAACCGCACCGGCGCAGCACAAGTAGACCGTGGCTGCAAGCGAAGCGACGTGGCCCAGGTAGACCACACTGGCACCTGAACCAACGTGACTGATTCAGACAAAGCGCATCACAGCAGCACGGGGCAACCACCGGGCAGCAGTAGGGAGGCATCGCGATGGATAGACATACAACCAGTGATTCCAATACACTGCGTGATCGGCGCTCGCTTCGACGAGACCGCAATAACGTCATCGCCATGCAACTCGACGCCGCGTTTTTTTTCGAACGAGGCGTGAGGTATTTGGAACGCAACCAATTAAAAAAGGCACTTCACGCGTTTCGCAAGACCGTGGAGTATGAGCCGAATAATCCCATAAATTATTGTAATCTGGCAGGCGTCTTGTCGGAACTCGGGGATTTCGAAGGGTCTAACGAGGCCTTATTGCATGTGCTCGAGAAACTCGATCCGGACATGACTGAGTGTCAGTTCTACCTTGCAAATAATTATGCCAATATGGGTCAGTACGATATCGCCGAAGAGTACGTGATTCGCTACTTGGACAAGGACCCAGAAGGGGAATTTGCGCCTGACGCCGAGGAAATGCTCGACATCTTAATGGATGAATTCGGCGGCGGCGAAGCGTACGCCAAGTGGGAAGAGACACGCAAAGAGCGTGAGCGAACACAGGCCATCGAAGATGGTCGGCATTTTCTTGAAGAGGGTCAATTTGAAGCCGCAGTGCAGTGGCTAGAAGGTTTAATCAAGCGCAATCCCGATGATACAGCCGCCCGCAACAACCTGTCCCTCGCCTATTACTACACGGGGCGTTACCAGCAGGCGATTGAAACGGCTGAACAAGTTCTTGAACGGGAACCGGACAACATTCACGGTCTCTGCAACTTGGCGGTCTTCACAGCGCACATCGGCAGCCCGGCCGCGCTTGTGCCAATTGTCAAAAAGCTGAAAAAGGTGTTCCCGCTTCATTATGACCATGCGATGAAAATTGCCACGACGCTCGGCATCATCGGAGAGCACGGCGCTGCATTCGAAGTCTTTAGCAGACTTGCACGCCTTGTCGATCAGGCAGAGCCTGTTCTTATGCATTCGATTGCCGCATCTGCCGCAAACAGCGGTCGGTTTGGAACAGCGCGCAAGTGGTGGAAGGTCCTCAGTCAAGAGCCGGATATGGCCGACGTGGCACTCTACTATCTTGATGCGCTGCGAGAGGCGGAGCATCTCGGCCTTCGCATCATGCGCGTCAGTTATCAGTACGATGTGCCGCTTCAAGTCAAGTTCGCCGAGATGAAAAAACGGCTCAGCCGAGGGGACATTGAAAGCTGGAGAAATGATCCGCTGTTGCGGACATCTCTGTACTGGGGCCTTCGCCACGGTACGGACGAAATGCGGCGCGCCGTGATTCGGACGCTGTCTGTGATGGGCGATCCCGATGCAGAACGCACGCTGCGCTCCTTCTTACAGCGTCAAGATATCCCTGTTCCGCTTCAGGCTGCAGCACTTTACGCTCTGCAGCGAATGGGTGCCCGCGGTCGTGTCGAATTGTGGTCCGGCGGCCAGGAGATCTCTATCCGTATGAGTGATGTCCCGAAGGACATTATCCTCGCTGTTGATTCGGTGTGGAGCGAGATCTATCAGAACGCAGAGAAGTGGTTGTCGGGCCAGCACAAGAAGCGGCTTGCAGCTGAGGCGAAGCGAGTCTGGAGTGGTTTTTTGCGACACGCTTTCGGGCGCAATGAGTTCGTCATCGGCAAACCTGAAATTTGGACTGCCGCGCTCGTGTATAGTGTATTGAAACGCCACGGCATCCCTGTGCGCCAGAAGGACGTCGCAGAGGAATTCAAGGTGTCGACGTCATCGGTGAGTAAAGCAGCTGGCAAACTCAGCGGATTTTTCTTGACCATGCCGTAGTCTGCTGGGGAGAGATAGCAAGGTGGATTCAAGGTTTGTGATTATTGGTACAGCTGGTCACATTGACCACGGCAAAACTGCTCTGGTCTACGCCTTGACGGGTAAAAATACGGATCGTCTGAAAGAAGAACAGGCGCGCGGCATCTCCATTGACATCGACTTTGCACCGCTTCGCTTCAATGACGGGTTACTGGTCGGTATGGTCGATGTTCCGGGGCATGAGCGTTTCATTCGCAATATGTTGGCAGGAGCCGCGGGTATCGACGCGGCTCTCCTTACGATTGACGTAAATGAAGGTATTAAGCCGCAGACCGAAGAGCATCTGGCGATTTTGCAGATCCTCGGGGTTTCGAGCATTGTCGTCGCCCTGACCAAGTGTGATCTTGCAGATTTTGAGTGGATAGAGATGGTCAGGAGTGTCGTGGCGGAGGTGCTCGCCGAAACACCGTATGCGGAGGCTGCGGTAATTTCTACGAGCGCAGTAACCGGGCTGGGGCTGCCGGAATTGAAAGCAGCGTTACATGAACTGGCCATGCACACATCCTCCCGGGACGCGAAAGGTGCCTTTCGCCTGCCTCTCGACAAAGTGTTTTCGATTCCGGGCTTCGGGACGGTAGTCAGTGGCACAGTGTGGCGGGGGACTGTGGCTGTTGGAGACCATCTCGAGTTTCTTCCCGGCCGGCGTCCTGTGCGCGTCCGCGGCATTCAGTCCCATGGTCAGGTTGTCTCGTCGGTGCAGGCAGGTCAGCGTGCAGCGCTCAACCTTGTCGGCATCGGGCACGATGAGATTCACCGCGGCGACACCGTTGCTGGTGCCGGGACATTGTCAGAGAGCCGGCTGCTCGATATTCACGTGCAGGTCTTAACCGGCTATGAGCAAGGACTCGCCCATCGGGACAGGGTTCATGTCCATCTTGGCACCGCTCAAACCATCGGGCGAATCCTGTTGCTTGAGACGGATTTGGTGGAGCCGGGCGGGTCATCCTATGCTCAGTTGTTACTGGAGCACGCCGTCGTTTGCGAGCCTGGGGACCACTTTGTGATTCGCAGCTACTCGCCTATCTTCACAATCGGCGGCGGCCATGTCGTGGATGACTCACCAGCAAGGTTGTACCGGCGCAAGCGCCCGCACGTCGTCGCTGAACTCAAGGCACGAGACAGTGCTTCGCCCCTCGAGCGCGTTGTCCGCCTCGCGACAGAAGCACCCGTCACGGCAGCCGCGATTGCAGCACATCTTGGCTATACGCAGGACGAAGCAGAAGCCCTTGTTGCAAGTGGCAGCAGCACCGGACGGCTGGTACAGCTTCCGACAGGCTGGATGGCGAGTGAGGCTGCTTTGCAACTGGTTGAAGAGTGTTTTCAGGCAATGTCTGAGGCCCATCGCAAGCACAGGTTTCGACCGTGGTTGGCTCGCCGCGACGTCACCGGAACGCGTCTTTCCACGCTCGCAACCCGTGACTTTGATTGGGTTTTGCAAGAAGGGGTCCGTGCTGGCCGCTTCGAACTTGAGTCAGGCATGGTTCGGGTGGCAGGCTGGCAGGTGAAGTTAAGTGATGAGGAACGAGACATCTACCGACAGTTGTTGGAACTCCTGCAACAAGCGGGAATTGAAGGCGCGAATCGCTCCGAAATGACGGCACGGTTTCAGAGGCGCGATAGGATTGCCGATGCGTTGCTTCATTATTCGCTTGAAATCGGTGACGCAGTCCCGCTTCAGGGTGGGTTGTTGGTGTCGAAACAGGTGTTTGTCCAAGCGCTGAAACAGATTCAGCTTCTGTATGAACAGTCCGGTGCCTTTACAGTGGCAGAGGTTCGCGATTTGCTGCAAAGCAGTCGCAAGCCGACAGTCAACTTGCTCGAAACCCTCGACGCA
The DNA here is from genome assembly GCA_017298655.1 of Alicyclobacillus curvatus. Lineage (GTDB taxonomy): Bacteria > Bacillota > Bacilli > Alicyclobacillales > Alicyclobacillaceae > Alicyclobacillus_B > Alicyclobacillus_B curvatus. Next base: position 3,197,252 of record CP071184.1, on the reverse strand, counting down.
CGCGGGATTACGTCGAGAATTGGTGACACCAGGAAGTTTGTGAATAAAAGGGATAATGTGTATTAACTAGAAAACGTCTGTGTCACAAATTCTTAAAGTCGATGTAACACAATTGAAATATGAAGGCCTTAAGATAAGGGTGTATCACATTTGACCCCCTTTGATATACATGAACTTGGGCGCCTCTTAAGGGCGCCAACTTTTTTTATGTGGGTCACAGTGCTATGCTACGCATAGCGAGGTGACTTCCTGTGCAAATCATTGTAAACTGCCTGCTGTTCATGGACGGGAGGCTCGTTATGCTGCGCAAGCCCCGTCGTGGTTGGTGGGTCGTGCCAGGTGGCAAAGTCGAGCCGACGGAAACCTGGCTAGAGGCTATCACTCGAGAAGTCTGGGAAGAGACGGGACTTACAATCAGCGGGTTGACGCTGCGCGGGGTTCATCGAATCCGTATTGAGGAAGCTGACGGTCATATCAAAGACCGCTTAATCGCACAATTTTCCGCGCTAGAGGCCTCGGGAAACATGCTCGAAGAGTGCAAGGAAGGTAAGCTCGACACGATTGCGTTCGATGAACTTGCGGGCCTGCCGATGGACGAAGGCGACAGAATCATGATTCAACACGCCCTCGCTGGCATACAGAGCGGACAATCGGACATCTATTTTGGCAAATTTACATACACTCTGGACCATCAATTGGTGAGTTATCACATCTCACTGCAATTGCCCATGGTCACTGGGACAACGACAGAGTAAGTGCAAAGCGGGGGGAACATCGGTGGACGCATGGTTTGGTATTGATATCGGGGGGACTAGCGTCAAGACCGCTTTGGTGGATGGTCATGGGACCATCCTCGCACAGCAGTCATTTGATACAGGTGACAATCGCGGTGCAGACTTCATCGCAGCCCGAATTGCAGAAGTCTTGTCGGCATTGAAAGACAAGCTCGCTTTAAACGGTAAGGATAATGTGACAGTCCACGGCGCTGGTGTTGGTATTCCCGGATTCCTCGATCTCGACACTGGCATGGTTGCCGAGGCCGTCAACCTCGGCTGGATAAACGTGCCGTTTGAGCGCATGCTTGAGGATACTCTCAGCATGCCGGTTGTGATGGAGAACGACGCCAATCTCGCTGCACTCGGTGAAGCGTTCGCTGGCGCTGGTGCTGGTCACCGCGTGGTGCTGTGCGCCACTGTCGGGACGGGCATTGGCGGCGGCATCGCCATCGACGGTGTTTTGCACCGGGGCGTCAACGGTATGGCCGGGGAGATTGGACACTTGGTTGTAAAGCGCGAAGGCGGGGTTCTCTGTAACTGTGGTCACTCCGGTTGCCTGGAAACGTTGGCTTCTGCAACAGCCATTGTACGGACGGCCCGAGAGCAGCAGGCAAACGGGCAACTACCTGCAGACAAGCCAATCATGGAAGCGAAAGACGTGTTCGATCTCGCCGATACCGGCCATGCCACTGCCACTCAAGTGATTGCGGATGCAGCAGAGTGGCTCGGCTACGGCTTGTCATTGGCAGCCATCACGCTCAACCCCGACGTCATCGTGATTGGCGGTGGTGTGTCAAAAGCAAGCGAACGATTTCTCGCGCCTATGCAGCGCGCTTTTGAACGCTACAGCCTTCAGCGTGTGGCCGAAGCAGCGCATGTCCGTGCAGCGACCCTATCGAACGATGCCGGGGTGATTGGAGCGGCCCGCTTGGCCCAGCAGCAAGTCGGCGTGTAATGACCCGGACAACGAGCAATTGAGCGATTACCCGCGAGGGACGTGGAGGTGTCAGGATGGCGACGCGCATTGAAGTGATAGTGATGACGGGTATGTCAGGCGCAGGCAAGACGGTTGCAATGCAGGCACTAGAAGACATCGGGTTTTTCTGCGTGGACAATTTGCCGCCTGCACTCATCCCAAAGTTTGTTGAGGTCATTCAGCAAAGTGGACAGCAAAAACGGGTTGCGTTAGCGTGCGACTTGCGCGGCGGGGATTTGTTTCACCCTTTACAGGAAACCGTGACTCAACTGCGACAAACCCCTGGATTCGAGGTCATGCTCGTCTTTTTAGACGCCAGTGATGAAGCACTTGTCCGACGTTATAAAGAAACCCGCCGCCGCCATCCATTCGTCGATGGAGCGCGACTGCTCGACGGCATCGAGGCCGAGCGAAACGCTCTGGTACAGGTAAAGGCTTCAGCGGATCTCATCCTTGACACAAGTGATTGGAAACCTGCACGGCTGAAGCAGGAACTCGCCAGCCGACTGGTAAAGAGTCCGTACACACTGCCTGTGCACATCATTTCGTTTGGATTTAAGTATGGGATTCCGATTGATGCAGATATGGTCTTTGATGTTCGTTTTCTGCCGAATCCGCACTACGTGGAATCACTTCGGCCGTACACGGGAGAAGACACTCCGGTCTATGACTATGTTATGCAATGGCCCGCCACTCAGGAGTTCCTGCAGCGTACAGAGGAATTGATAGATTTTTTGCTGCCCCAGTTCACCAAAGAAGGCAAAAGCCAACTCGTGATTGCCGTTGGTTGTACCGGCGGGAAACACCGATCCGTTGCTGTCAGCCGTCACATTCTTGAGCACTTGCGCGATCAAGCGGACGCATATTTGACGCATCGCGACAGTGCGAGGGAGGGCTGAGCGCGTGCGACGGTGGTGGTTGTGGGCATGGACCATCGGCACCTTTGGCATCGGCATTGTCGCAGGCACCATCGGTGTGTCCAAGTGGCAAAACCGCGGCCTGTCAATGGGGTTGCTTGTGCTTGTACTGGCTGTGTTCTTACTGGGTTTTGGCTGGTGGCGAGACATTCGCCGCGCCAGGCAACGTTCGAAACAACTCCAGCGCCGCCCGAGGATCGTCGCCATCGGCGGCGGGACGGGGCTGTCTGTGGTGCTGCGCGGTTTGAAGGAATTTGATGTCGACCTGACTGCCGTAGTCACTGTAGCGGATGACGGAGGCAGTTCTGGACGCCTCCGGTCTGATTTGGCGATTCCGCCTCCTGGCGATATTCGCAACTGCCTGGTGGCGCTCGCTGATACCGAGCCGTTACTGGAGCGATTGCTGCAGTTTCGGTTCCCAGCAGGAGAGGGCCTCGCCGGGCACAGTTTTGGCAACCTGTTCTTGGCAGCGATGACGCACATTATGGGCGATTTTGAGTCTGCGATTCGGGAGACTAGCCGCGTTCTCGCTGTCCGTGGACGGGTGCTGCCTGCTGTGCACGAAGACGTCGTCCTGCGTGCCGTTCTTGAGGACGGCCGAGTTGTCGAAGGTGAGTCAAACATCCCGCTTGCTGGTGGGAAGGTCCATCATGTTGAGTTATCGCCAGCGGAGCTTCATCCGCTTCCCGAGGCTCTGGCAGCCATCCGCGAAGCCGATGCAATTGTTATTGGCCCGGGGAGTCTCTACACGAGTGTTCTACCGAACCTCTTAGTTCCTGAACTCACTGAGGCGATTGCAGCAAGTCCAGCGAAAAAAATTTACGTTTGTAATGTCATGACACAGCCTGGAGAAACCGACGCGTTTTCGGCTGCTGAGCATGTTGAAGTTATCTACCGTCACATTGATAAACGACTGTTTGACTACATTATCGTCAACGCTTCTACGCTGCCAGCTGAGGCGCTGGAACAGTATCAAGAGCAAAAGTCCTACCCGGTTCTCGTTGATATGGAGAGACTCAACCGCTTAGGGCTGCGTGTTATTGCCCGAGACTTTGTCCACTATGCGACGTATGCTCGCCATGACAGCAGACTTGTTGCCGAACAAATTGTCAGTCTCATCGGCTATGAACGCTGGACGAAAAACAAGGCCTTGCATGCAGAGTGACGAAGTATTCAATGACGAGTGAAAGGGGGTGAACCCGTGTCTTTCGCAGCACAGACAAAAAAAGAGCTAACCGCAATCGTAAACGAACCCTGTTGTACGCTTGCTGAACTACAGGCGTTGGTTGAGTTGAACGGCAAGGTTCGTCTGGTAGATGGCCGGCGCATGCTCGAAGTGGAGACCGAGAACGTATCTACAGCCCGGCGCATCTATACCGAGCTGCGCAAGGCCATCGGCGTGCACCCCGAGGTTTCTGTCCGCAAGAAAATGAGACTGAAGAAAAACAATGTCTATTCTGTGCGCCTTTTGCAGGGCGTTGACCAGGCTTTGACAGGTCTCAGCCTCGCTGCAGAAGCGGATGGAAGTATTCGATTGATACATTCGATACCGAACAAGACATGCTGCCGCCGGGCTTATCTGAGGGGGGCGTTTCTTGCAGCGGGATCGGTCAATGACCCCGGAAGCAACTCATACCATCTCGAGATGACGGTTCAGTCCATTCTCCAGGCGCAGCGGATACAGGATTTAACCGCCGAATACGAATTGCGCCCAAAGGTCATCCCGCGTAAAAACGGCTTCGTAGTGTACCTTAAGGAAGGCGAAAAGATTGTTGAGTTTCTCAGCGTGATTGGGGCTCATCAAGCACTGCTCCGATTCGAGGATGTCCGGATTTTGAAGGGCATGCGCAACCAAGTGAATCGGCTGGTCAATTGTGAAACGGCGAACATGAACAAAACCATCGGGGCAGCCGTCAGACAGCTCGACGTCATTCAGACCATTGACGAGCGAATGGGGCTGCATAACCTGCCGGATCATCTTCGTGAGGTAGCCGAGATGCGCCGTCGATTCCCTGACGCGAATTTACAAGAATTGGTTGAAAGGATGCAAAACAGAGTCACGAAATCAGGTCTCAACCACCGTTTGAAGAAACTCGAACAGATTGCCGACAATCTGCGTAGTGCCAAGGCCTAAGTGTGTGCGAGGTGCACATTGGACCGCTGGAATTTGCGTGTTATACTTTGCACAAAGCTGATGGTGGGAATGAGACACAGGCCGAGCGTCTTGACAGAAGGATGACTAGCATCGCTGCGGACACGGAAGTGCAAATCCCACTCGTTAAGGAGGACTTTACATGATGGAAAAAACAGTGGTTGTCAATCTTCGCTCAGGGCTGCTGGCACGCCCAGCTGCGCTGTTTGTACAGGAAGCCAACCGCTTTTCGTCTGATATCTTTGTTGAAAAAGACGGAAAGTCTGTCAATGCGAAGAGCATCATGGGCATCATGTCGCTTGCCATCGCCCACGGACAAGAGGTTGTCATCAAGGCTGACGGTTCTGATGCAGAGAATGCCGTCAATCGCCTGGCTGAAATGATAACGAAAGAGGAATAGAATCGTCACACGACACTGAATCCCGTACAACCAGCTAGGGGCCGAAGACGCCTCGAGGCTGGTTGTTCTGTCTCCAGGCACAAAGTCATACTCTTAAACAAGAGTGGACTCGCCCTCATTTTCGTGCCCACCGGCGAGAGTGAAGGGACCCGGAGGTGTAACGTCGATGGAACGATTTCAGGTCCGCACTCGAGGGAAACCCCGAGGAAGGACCGCAGTCCTCCTCGGGATCGCGGTTTTGTGCGTGGGATTGTTCGAGCTGTATCGCTTACTCATTCCGTATGATTCCGTCAATCCGCTGTGGACCGAAGTTACGATTGGTCAGACAGTGCTCGGCAATTGGCGCTATGGAGGTCAGGACGCAGAAGGTTATTTGAAATTTTACAATGATGCATACAGTATAGTGTTGCCTCCCGATTCCCATCTCTTTGCTGCTGGAGGACGGTTTGTTGTTCTCGAACAGCATTCTCCAACCTCGCTGACGTACGCTTTGCCATGGGACGCCATCCCGGCCAGTTGGCTTGCCGCAGGTGCGGCACTCGCTGTGGTGCCGATAGGGCTTTTGCTGGTGCGCCTGCGCCTCAGGCGGGCGCGTCTACACGTCGGCGTCCGCCGCAGTCGTGGTGCATCAGGTGCTGGCAGACGGGTCCGTGTAGCAAGGGGTCATCCCATCGGCAAATTCTCTGGTTCGAGGAAACGGCGATTTCGGATGCGCCAACCTTCAGGTTTGAAAAAGGTCTCGGTCCTAAGAAAGGCTTCAGTTTTCCGAAGGCCCTCAATTGTGCGACGGCCTCCACTTGTGCGACGACCTACAAGTCAGCGTGGGTTTCGGTCGTTTGGAAAGAAGTAACAATCTGCGCACGGTAAGAAAGCTGTGCGGGTGTCCTCGACAACGGCCGGGAGATGTGCATTTATTGGTGGCATAAGTTCATGTGGAACTGGTGTGTTCGAATTATTGGCATTGCCAGAAGAATGGTCGGGCTACATGAATGGGACGCAAGGGACCCTTTCCGGGTCCCTTTTGCGTGCTTCAAACCCGAGGTTTTTAGGGCTTGTTGTTTGCTGGCGATGGACATGGTACCCTAAAAGGCAGTATGGAACATCAACCAACATTTGCTTTCTATGAGGGGAAGGACGGAGGGAATGGCGTTACGACCCGGTCGCGTTCAGCAAATTCATAAGCGCGACGCACGTGGCATCGACCGCAACAATCAGCCCTTTACGATTGATAAACTGATACGCCGCCCTGGCCTCGTATCCGTTCAACGGCCAGCCTTTGAACCCGGCTACAGTCATCATATGCGTGAAATATATCCGCACTGGGGCATTGCTGTGAGTACATGTCTGGATGAAGGGGCACAAGTCAAACATCCCCGTTTACGGTTTGACCATTACGTTGATTTGGTAAAGGTCTGGGAAGACCAAGAGTACATTTACGTCGAGGACATGTATGTGGATGTACTTCTGTACGAACGGTCCTATTACCATGTCATCGACATGGAGGAGTTTGGTGAGGCCATCGCCGACCGGATGGTCAGCACCACCGAAGCAAAGCGTGTACTCGAGAATACGCAGAAATTCGTCGATGCGATGAAGCGGAGTAGATTGTCTTACGTCATCTGGAAACAAAAATACGGTACCCACCGGCGGCATCTGTAAACAGGGAGGTAGAGGCGAGTCATCGTGTCCGCCTCTACCGCTGACTGTCGTGGTACATAGGCCGCTGTTTATTCAGCTTTCATCATTGAGGCTGTTCATAACTTGCTCAGCCATCTGCCCAGCGGCTCCCATACCCATACCATTTCCATTCATACGGGTGCGTCGAAATGTTTCCCACGCTGCAATCCCAACACTGGCACCGAGAACGACTGCAGTCATTGTGCCCATTCCTGTACTTCGGCGCGGCATCCAGCGATTGCGCATAGTTCCCGCCATACCGTTCATCAGTTCCCACATGGTCAGCACCTCCCGTACCCGTAGTTTAACCAAGTGGAGTTGTTTCACACTCTGCTGAAATCCTAAAGGGAGTGGAATAGATGGATTTTGTTTCATTAAATTCCGAGACCAAAGTCTTACCGGGAGCCGTGAATATGGGGGTTGTTTCCACCTCTGAGGGACTGGTTGCGGTTGATACGGGCCTCGACAGACAGTCAGCGAAGCGGATTCTCCGTGTTAGTGAGTCCCTCGGTCAACCACTCATAGCCATTGTAAATACCCATGCACACGCAGATCATTTCGGTGGCAACCACGCTCTGCTTGCCAAACATCCGCACGTACGCGTCTTCGCACCTGTCGACGAAGCCGCAATCATTCGCCAGCCAATGTTCGAGCCACAGTACTTATGGCAGGGAGCACAGCCTTTTTCTGGCCTGAAAAACAAATTTCTACTGGCAGAGGCGAGTCGAGTTGACGTGGAATTTGGGTCCGATGACACGTGGATAATTGGACAGACGGAGTTTCGTTCAATTCTGTTGCCGGGCCACGCCCATGGGCAGTGCGGCATCGTTGTCAATGATGTTTTGTTTGCAGCAGACAGTTACTTTGGTGTAAGTATCACAGACAAACATGGGATTCCGTATATGGTCGACTATAAGCAGACCCTGCAGAGCGCCAAAGCAGTGCAACAGGTATCCGTTTCCTGGTGGGTACCGGGACACGGTGAAGCGACCAATGACCCGGCTGCAGACGTTCATCACTTATGTGTAAGACATGAACAGGCTTTTGCAGAAGTTGTCCGATATGTGCAAACCGCGTCGGGTGTAACACTTGACGAGCTAACTGGGGTGATTTGCAGGGAATTCAAGGTAACACCAAACAATCCTTCGGCTTGGTTGTTGGTGAGGACTACCGTTGCCGCATATGTAAGTGCAGCGGTTGAGAGTCGCGATATCGAGTTATCGGTTCTTGACGGCGTCTTAAGATTGACGGCTTCAAATTCCAACCATTTCGAATCTGCTGACGCGGACAAACAGGTCTGAATTGAGGAACGTTGGTGTAAAATTGACAATAAAGGCAGTTCACAAGACCAGCGATGCAAATTTGTTGGCAGCCTGGTATCAAGCAGTACATCGAAAGCTTCCGTGGAGGGCTACGCGAGATCCGTACGCAATTTGGATCAGCGAGACAATGCTTCAGCAAACGCGCGTCGAGACAGTGATTCCTTACTACGAGGCGTTTATGAGCAAGTACCCGACTGTTAGTGCGCTGGCGGCGGCTGACTTTGAAGAAGTGGCAAAGTTGTGGCAAGGGCTCGGGTACTACTCGCGAGCTCGTAATCTTCACCGTGCGGCACAGGTCGTGATGGCCGAATTTGGCGGGACGATGCCCAGTTCGGAAACGGAGATTCGAGGTCTGCCAGGAATTGGTCCATACACAGCAGGCGCAGTGCTGAGTATTGCGTTTGATGAGCCGGTTCCAGCGGTGGATGGGAATGTGCTCCGTGTGATGGCCCGATTCTTGGGACTTGAAGCACCCATTGAGTCTTCGAAGGTCAAACAAGAGATTACGGCAATGGTCGAACAATGGCTGCAGCTCGTGACACCTTCGATTCTGACGCAAGCCGTGATGGAACTTGGAGCGATGGTGTGTACACCGAGATCGCCAGATTGTCCTCGGTGTCCGCTTCAGCAGAACTGCACGGCATATAGAGATGGCTCTCAGGCTCGCCTGCCCGTAAGAAAACCAAAGCAGGCTAAACGGTGCGTTGACGTCTACGCGTTATGGTACGAACAGAACGGGTACCTATTGATGCATCGCCGACCAGAAGCCGGACTTCTGGCTGGAATGTGGGAGCTTCCGGCACTGGAATACCCTGCAGAACCCCGAACAAGCGGGAAGTTGCGGGTAAGCCACGTTGAAAGTCTCGACAATATTCCGGACCAAGTGGAAACGGATATGCTGACGTTGCTGCAGCAACTTCACGACAGTGAGATGGTTAGCCAGCACTCGCAAAGGCTCAATTCATTCGCGCGAATTGCAGAGGAGAGACACCTTTTCACGCACGTGGATTGGCGCGTACAGGTGTTGCGACCTGTTGGCATCAAGGGATTCAGCGTGCCTGGTGAAGCGATGCAGGGCGAAGCGAAGCAGGGCGAAATAATGCAGGGTGAAGTAATGCAGGGTGAAGTAATGCACGGTGAAGCGATGCTTGGCGAAGCGATGCTTGGCGAAGCAAAGGCTCCATACGACATGGGGTTGCCGCAATCCCTTGATGCGTGGAAAATAGAAAGTGAGCCAGAAGAGGACCTCGGTCCGCAGTTTCGATGGGTGCAAATACAGGAACTGGAGAAACTAGTTCTGCCGCGCGTCTATGAAAAATTGCTGAGCCGTATCCTTGGAGATTCCTAATATAATTGCGGGTAAAATGCCGAAAGGAAGTGGCCAAAAGGACATGGAAACGTATGCACTGACTAGAAACAGCGTCTTCGCACGGGTGTTTTTTGGTCTCGCTGTCAGTCTTGTGTTTGCATTTGCTGGGGTTTACGCAGGACAATACGTCCCCCCGGCGGTTATCGGGATTTTGATGATTGTCGAATTGTTGATGATAATGGGTGCGATGTTCCTGCAACGCCGACGTCATATGGGAATGACGTTTGTGTACGTGTTCACATTTGTGTCCGGTGTGACCCTGTACCCGATTCTCGCGCGTTACGCGGTACTGCTTGGCCCCGCAACCTTGCTCAAGGCCATTGGCGTTAGCGCCATCGCGTTCATCGTCGCAGCTATGGTTGCATCGAGGACGTCTTTTGACTTTTCATTCCTCGGTGGTTTTCTTTTCATCGGATTGATTGGCATTGTTGTGATGGGTCTCGTCTCGATGTTCATCGGGTTCTCGACGATGGCGGGCCTTGTCTACTCACTGCTCGGTATCGCGGTGTTCATTGGATATGTCCTGTTCGATGTCAATCGCATGGCTCATAACGGTCTCAGCGAGACCATGGTGCCGTGGATGGTTTTGTCCCTATATCTGGATTTCATTAACTTGCTGCTTTTTGTTCTCCAACTTCTCGGCATTCTAGGCGGGCAGTCGAGACGTTAGGCTAAGCAGTGCAGAATAGTACGGTAAGCAGTCGTGTTTCGGCGAGAGGCGTCCGATTGCGAGTACGTTGTTTACAGGGGAACTCCTGGCCTTGTAACTGGCAGGAACAGTGAAATTGCTGTCGCTCCTTGCGTCAAGCCAGCGACGGCACTATAATAATTCAAAACTGTGCTTGATGCCGATGAGGAAGCGTAGTAGCAGACGATGACGGATTTCAGAGAGCCGATGATAGGTGAGAATCGGTATCCGCGGTTTGTGAACTCTCTTCCGAGGTTTTGACGGGAAACGGATGACGAGTCGTGCATCCCGGTAGTACTGTCAAACGCGACCTGCGTTAACGGGGTGAGTGGAACAATCGTGTCGCTGCTTCGGTGCGTATTGTTCAACATAGGTGGTACCGCGGGAGTCGCCTCTCGTCCTATTTGGACGAGAGGCGTTTTTGATGTTGAAAGAAGGGGTGGACAAAATGGAATATCAGGCTCAAACCCTCGAGAAAAAGTGGAGTGAGCGTTGGAAAGACAGTCAGTCACATGTGGTCAAGAAGGACAGCAAGAAGCCGAAATACTACGCACTCGACATGTTCCCTTACCCGTCTGGGGCGGGCCTTCACGTCGGGCACTGGCGAGGGTACACGATTTCCGATGTGTGGAGCCGCTATAAGGTGTTGCAGGGTTATGAGGTTCTGCATCCTATGGGATGGGACGCATTTGGCCTGCCCGCAGAGAACGCGGCAATTAAACTTGGCATCCATCCTGCCGTCTCCACCGCTAGCAATATTGCCAATTTTAAGCGTCAGTTACAGGAAATCGGGGCGATGTACGACTGGACACGCGAGATCAATACAAGTGACCCTGAGTATTACAAGTGGACTCAGTACTTTTTCGTAAAGATGTTTGAACGCGGTTTGGCGTATCGCAAGAAGATGCCCATCAACTGGTGCCCGAGTTGCAAGACGGGCCTGGCAAACGAAGAAGTCATCGACGGCGCGTGCGAGCGTTGCGGTACAGAGGTTACAAAGAAAGAGATGAATCAGTGGATGCTGAAGATTACTGCATACGCTGACCGTCTCCTCTACGACCTGGATAAACTTAATTGGCCAGACAAGGTCAAGCGGATGCAGAGCAACTGGATTGGCCGAAGTGAAGGCGCCAGAATTGTGTTTCAAGTTGATGGGGTTGAACGGGCCGAGATTGAGGTCTTCACAACGCGCCCGGACACTTTGTACGGTGCCACCTACATGGTACTCGCCCCGGAACACCCACTTGTTGAACGGATTACATCGGACGATGAACGGGCAAAGGTTGAGGAGTATGTGCGTGAAACGTTAAAGAAGAGCTCTGTCGCCCGCCAGGTCGTGGACAAAACCAAAACTGGTGCGTTCACAGGCGCGTATGCCTTACACCCGCTGACAGGAGAAAAAGTACCCATCTGGATAGCTGATTACGTGTTAATGGAATACGGTACAGGTGCGATTATGGCTGTTCCTGCTCACGACGAACGCGACTATGAGTTTGCCTGTGCCTTCAATCTTCCGATTGTTGAAGTGGTGGCACCCACAGATGTAGTGCGTGAGTCAGCGGAACCATCGATGGACGAACATAAACGGCCCGAACTATATGTCGGACCGGGTGTACTCGTTAACTCTGGACCGTACAACGGGTTGACGGTGGAAGAAGGGAAACAGGCGATTGTCGCCGCTTTGGCAGAGAAAGGCGTCGGCGAGAAGACGGTCACCTATCGGATGCGAGACTGGGTGTTTGCGAGGCAGAGATACTGGGGTGAACCAATCCCTATCATCTACTGTGATGCATGTGGAACGCTGCCTGTACCGGTTGAGGACCTCCCTGTGCAGTTACCGGACGTCGAAAGATATGAACCTACAGGGACTGGGGAGTCGCCTCTGGCAGCGATTGATTCGTTTGTTCAGACGACTTGTCCGAAGTGCGGTGGTCATGCCAGACGGGAAACGGACACGATGCCGCAATGGGCAGGGTCGAGTTGGTATTTCTTACGCTACCCTGACCCGCACAACGACAACGCGCCGTTTTCGTCGGAGGCTGTCAATGATTGGCTCCCCGTCGACATGTATATTGGCGGGGTTGAACATGCGGTATTACATCTACTTTACGCTCGTTTCTTCACAAAAGTCGTTCACGACTTGGGTCTGATTGATTTCGATGAACCGTTTCAGCATCTGTTTAATCAGGGTATGCTGACTTTGAACGGGGCGAAAATGAGCAAATCAAAGGGGAACGTCGTGAACCCGGACGATATCATCGAGAAACACGGTGTCGACGCGTTGCGTATGTATGAGCTCTTTGTCGGCCCACCGGAGGACGATGCGGAATGGAACGACAACGGGCTTGAGGGCGTAAGCCGATTCTTAGGTCGTCTGTACCGCTTCTTCCAGCAACATGTTGGCCACACGTCAGCGAGCCGTCCAGAGCTCGAACGGCTTCGTCATCGCTTTATCGCTCAGTTGTCTGAACGGATGGAGACCTTCCGTCTCAATACCGCGGTCAGCGCCTTCATGGAGTACCTGAATGCGCTCGGCACAGCAGCGAATAGTGGCGGGATTGACCGAGCGACTTTGGAGACCGTGGCGGTGACGCTTGCTCCATTTGCGCCGCATCTTGGAGAAGAACTGTGGTCTAACCTCGGGAATAAAACGTCAGTCTTTCAGGCAACATGGCCAACTTACGACGACCAGTGGTTAAAGGACGATGAGGTCGAAGTAGCCGTTCAGGTCAATGGCAAAATCAGAACGAAAATTGTCATTTCTTCCGACGCGACAGAGGAAGTTGCCGTTGCTGTGGCGAAAGATCATCCTGATGTCCTCCCGTGGCTGGACGGAAAGGCTATTGCCAAGGCGATTTACGTACCGGGACGCTTGGTGAACCTTGTAGTCAAGGGATAGTGTGCTTTGCTCGGCAGAGAATGGGCAGGGGGAATTACGAAGATGACGCAATACACGGCGACGTCTGAAAAACTCTACGTCCAGATTGCCAAAGCGATTCGAGAGCGGATTGAAGACGGTGCCCACCTTCCGGGGGACCGTCTTCCGCCGCTTGCGAAATTGGCTGAAGAATACAACTGCAGCCGTGCGACGGTGCGCGAGGCTCTTGGGACGTTACGCGGCCAGGGGCTAATTGAGTTTCGGCAGGGCGATGGGACCTATGTCCGGACTGCATCGCTTGACCTGTGGATGGAGCCGCTGGACGCGGCTTTGTTGCTTGGTATTGGGCATATCCGTGAATTGGTGGAATTGCAAATCGCTGTCCTCGCCGCGATTGCAAGTCGGCTCGCAGAGATGGAAGACCCAAAAGATGCTCTGGCGCAAAACCTGTTTCAGCTGGAATGCGCAGTATCCAACTCGGAAGAGGCCATCACAGCAGAAATCAATTTTTACTTGAAAATGGCCGACTATGCAGGCAATCCGCTGCTCGAAAACGTGGTCCGTGTGATGCAAGAGTCATTTCGGAGTTGCCTTCGCTTAATCAGCGGCGGCGAACCACTCGGGCTTGAGACCTGTCGTGCGGTGTTTGATGCCATCGTACAGCATAAGGGCCAATTCGCTCGTGAAATCATGTACACGTACGGTCGAGCTATCACCCGCCGTCTTGAACTTGAACGTACGGGGAAGTTACACGCCGTTGCTGTTCCATTCTTAATTGACAACGGTGGGACTGAAGATTAGGCTCTACATTTTCTAACTTGTCGTTCACAGACAAATCATTCCGTAGTATAATATCTGATGTAAGCGCTATCATCGTGGGGGAGTGACACCATGACAGCTAAGGTGCTGGTGGCCGCGTTTCATCCCGGAAATCAGAGATATGTCGACTTTGCGAGAGAGTCCGGAATGATGGTACGCGTATTGGACTGTGTTGAATCTGAGCATAGACGTTTACTGCGTCATTTCGGTAAGACTGTCTTAACGGTGCCGGGAACTCGAGGCGAAGTCCGACGGGGAGTTGCTTCGGAAGGATTTGACGTGGCGCTTGTGCATGAGGCCGCTGACTTTGTTTTAACTGCCCTCATTACCCAATCGTTGAAAGAAGCAGGTGTCCCACTCATTGTCGTTGTGACAAGCGATGGAACGAGGGCATCCATGTACCGACGTCTCGGTGCGAATCAAGTCGTTGAGACGCAGTCAGAAGAAACGGCATGGGCTGCTCTCGAGGGAATGCTGCATAATTTTGCGACAGCATGAGACAGGGCGACGACATAAATTTTGTGAGTGCACAGGTTTTGCTGTGTGAAATGGTCCTGCCATGTGAACGCAACATTTGCGTGGGATTGTAACTGGACGTTTTGTAGTTGCTGACGAATCGATGAAATGGGGTCACTGCCCATAGGCGGTGGCCTTTTGCCTTCGATTGAGGTTAAAATTTCGTCGAATGGGCGATAAAGGATAGCAAGTTTACCAGAATCGCTCCAGTGTGTATGCTATGATCAGTGTCGCGCATCAGAACTTGTGACGGCGCTTTTGAATTGTGGCGTCACATCGTGAAACTGTCGAGTCCCAAGGTAAAGGGAGAGAACACTTTTGAGTAAAACCGCGAAGTTCGTCTACTTGATTGTCGCTGTCCTCGCGATGGCTGGGTTAGCTGTTGCAAGCTTGGCTATGGCCGAAAATCGCGCGGTCCTGAGTGTGGCGATGTTCGTACTGTCGTTCGCAGTCATTGCCGTATCGTTTATCATGAAGGCCAAAATCCGTGCTCGCTCCACAAAGCCGACCCCTCATCACAAGCGGGAGGCTTGAACGAGATGACGCAGTACACCCACCAAAAGAACGTCCGTCAGTATTTCTGGCGCGCAGTGGAAGTTACGGCATTGCTTGTCTTGGTGGCGCTGATTTGTATTGTGTTTGTTGCGACACTTCGTTACACTTTGCCATTTGTAATCGGCGGCCTAATCGCCATTTTGCTGCTCCCGCTCGTTCGTGGTCTTGAACGCCAGAAAGTAGGGCGGACACAGGCGGTCATTACAGTTTTAGTGGGTGTAATTGCGGTTATGGCGATAGCTTCTGTGTTTGTTCTCGTGGCGGTAACCCGTGAGGCCGCCATGTGGCTAAAGAATCTTCCTGAGTACTTCACTGTCTTGCAAGTTTGGGTTGAGCATCAGATTGGCGTCGGCAAGACCGTGTTTGGCCAACTGCCGCCAGATGTTGCAAGCAGTATCCAATCTTCCTTTGCAAATTCCATTACAACCGCGAGAAATCTCATAACGGGGTTGACGAAGACCCTCATCAACTCCGTTAGAAACATGCCGGAGTCCTTGTTTGTTGTTGTCATTGCGGTGATTACCGCGTTCTTCATGTTGCTCAATCGAGACCGGATGTACAACAACTTCCTGAAGACATTGCCTCCTGGCTGGGCTCCGAAGGTGCGTGTTGTCAGTCGCGATATGATGAGAGCATTTGCCGGAACCATCCGTGTCCAGGTGTTGCTCATGATTATGTCGGCGGTTCTGGGTATCCTTGGCATGTGGATTCTACGTATCCATTACGCCGTCATACTGGGCTTGGTCTTTGGTTTGACAGGTATGATCCCGATTCTTGGCTCTGCGCTCCTCACCGTCCCATGGGCGATAGGGGCGCTGTTAATCGGTGACGTCACGCTCGCCATCAAGATTCTCCTTCTGCAGCTTGTCATCTCGCTCATCCGGCACATGATTGAACCAAAGATATTGGCCGACAACGTGGGGCTCGATACCTTGTCGACACTGTTCGGTCTCTATGTTGGCATGAAACTGTTTGGTGTGGTGGGGCTGTTTTTAGGGCCGATTATTCTGATTGGTATTAAGTCACTCTTTCGTATTCGTCTGTTCGTAGACCTCATGCCGCCGGATATCGACGTTTCCCAGCTACACTCACAAGTGCAGGAACCCGCAGAGGAGAAGACGTCTTCGGCGAAGCAGTCAAAGGACGATGAACCAGTCAAGGGACGATGAACCAGTCAAAGGACGATGAACCAGTCAAGGGACGATGAACCAGTCAAAGGATGATGAACCAGTCAAAGGATGATAGTGGTGGAACTAGTCAGTAAGCATGGTGATGAACGTCCACACAGGAAATGGCTGGACGTTGAGTGTACTCCCGACCCGTGGAGCTTCTTCATTCCATCGGCGTCTCCCGTTGAAGAGGCAAACGGCATGCGATGGTCCAGTTCCTACCCCGTGATTGCCATGTTTTGGCCCGGTGTGTTCTACCAGGTTTTCGTACTCCTCAAACCTGCCACCACCGAATATTACTGCAATGTCATTGTGCCTCTCGTGTATTATCCAGCGGTGAAGAAGATTGAGTTTATCGATTTGGAATTGGACGTGTACGTCAGCGATAAAGGGGTAGAACCAAGAGACGTAGAGGAGTTCGAGGCTGTGAGGAAAGGCTATCCTTTGGCCTGGGTTGAGGGTGCTAGAAATGCGTTTGACGAATTGCAGAGCTTGGGTAGGGCCAGGAGCGGGCCGTTTTCAGCGGGTACTGCTAGGGCATGGCGTGACTTCGCACAGAAACGGACATGAGAGTCCCGTTCACTGACCATGCGGAGTGATGGACACAGCAGCGCTGTGTCATCGAGAACCCGACCGGATTGGCCCGCAATGAATTCACTTGGTCTTATTCAGACTGAATCTTCGGAGTCCCCGGGTCGAGTAGTTTCCGAGCACGTTCCATGATGGCAAATAACGTGCGGGAATCCTCTTCAAGTTGTTCGGGTGTCACGGATGTCGCGTCAACCGTCGGCGTACTGGGTTGTTCCAATTCCGCTATTCGCTGTGCCAGACTAGACTTTTCCGCTTCCAACTCTTGAACACGCCCACGTAGAGACTGGTACTGTTCATCATAGGTCTGTAAGAATTGAATGACCTCTTTCATCGACTCAGCAGACGTCACTGTTACTGCAGACGAGTCATACTCGGCAGAGCGCGTTGTCACTGAACTAGCTTTTTGTGCAGCTTTTCGGGCCTGCTTTGCGGCTTCAATCTCACTTTTGCGGTCTTTGCGCAGCACCCCGTTCCAGCGGTACCCGCAAGCGGCCGACGTACGTCCCAACTCATTTCCTGCATCTTCAAATGCTTTTAGTTGCGTGCTTCCAGTCCGGATGTGGTGTAACACAAGGTCGGCCAGACGTTCATCATCTGCCAGTGTCCAGGCATCGGAACGTGTTACCCATTTTTGTGCATTTTGCAAGGAAATTCCTCCCTCGGTCTGTACTATACTTTATCTCCATGGAGTGTGAGATTCATACGGCTTGAATTGGCATCTCTTTAACATGCTATGTATGAAGTTGCGGATCGTGACCTGCGATAGGAAATTTTTCGTAGAAGAAAGCTTGATTACATCAGAGGATTTGCGAACAGGAGTTCGGTATTTTATCGCGAAATCCATAGTAAGCCGCTAGTACAGGAGGTAACTTACGCTGTGGAACTTGCCATGTTGTTGGAAGAATGGCGTCGAACGCCTGCATTCATAGAACAAGTCACAGCCTGGGACATCTCACCCGCGCGAATCGGGAGATTCAGAGACGTACCAGACTGGATTCATGAAGACTTGGTGTCAGCACTGCACAAAAAGGGAATTCGCCAGCTGTACAGTCATCAGGCTGATGCCGTCGAAGCCAATCACCGAGGACAGGACGTGATGGTCGTCACACCGACGGCGAGTGGCAAGACACTCTGTTACAATCTGCCTGTCCTCGACGCTATCTGCAAAGACCCTGCTGCAAGGGCGCTTTACATCTTCCCAACAAAGGCTCTCTCGCAGGACCAGGTCGCGGAACTGCACGAGCTCTCCGGCGGACTGACAACGCAGGTACAGTCTTACACCTATGATGGAGATACACCGATGCATGCGAGAAACAAGATTCGCGAGGCGGGCCACATCGTAGTTACGAACCCCGACATGCTGCATGCGGCAGTTTTACCCCATCATACGAAGTGGCTTCGCCTGTTCGAAAACTTGCGTTACATCGTCATCGACGAAGCACACATCTATCGGGGTGTCTTCGGCAGCCATGTGGCCAATGTGATTCGACGGTTGCTGCGTATCTGTGAGTTCTACGGGAGTCACCCGCAGTTTATCTTGTCGTCTGCCACTGTAGCAAATGCAGGCGACCTTGGGCGGGAGTTAATTGGCAGGGAGGTCCAGGTTGTCGACGAGTCCGGAGCACCGGAAGGAGAGCGTCACACAGTCCTTTACAACCCACCTGTCTTCGCGCCGCAACTGGGACTGCGCCGGTCTTCCTTAATGGAAGCGCGGCGCATCAGCGCCCGGTTACTCAGGGAAGGTATCTCCACCATCAATTTCGTGAAAACACGGACACAGGTTGAGTTACTTGCATCTTATCTGAAGTCCGACCTGCCGGAGCGAATGCGGCACAGGGTCGTTGGCTATCGCGGCGGGTACTTGCCGAATGAGCGCAGGTCCATTGAACAGCGTCTTAGAAATGGAGACATTCAGGGTGTTGTGAGTACCAATGCACTCGAACTCGGCGTCGATATCGGCTCTCTCACAGCCGCTGTCACAGTCGGCTATCCCGGGACCATCGCATCGATTCGACAGCAAGGCGGACGGGCGGGTCGTCGGAAAGGTTTGTCCCTGTCGCTTTTTATCGCCAACGCGTCAGCACTCGACCAGTATGTGGTTCTTCATCCGGATGCCATTTTGCACCAATCACCTGAAGCTGCCAGGGTGTACCCAGAGAACCTGCTAATACTGACGGATCACCTAAAATGTGCGGCCTACGAATTGCCGTTTTCCGCCGATGAATCGTTTGGCGTGGAGACGACATCAGAGTTGCTCGATTATCTCGTCGAATACCGCGTCTTGCACAAAGGCGGTGATGGACGGTATTTTTGGATGTCAGATGCTTTGCCAAGTCACGGTGTGTCGCTGCGCAGTGCTGCCCAGGACAACGTCTTAATTGTCGACCAGACTGACGCCCGGGCAGAAATCATTGGTGAGATGGACCGCTTCAGTGCGCTTACAATGCTTCACGAGGAAGCGATTTACCTCCATCAGTCAAAAGTCTTTCAGGTAGAAAGGCTGGACCTTGACAACGGCAAAGCTTTTGTCCGAGCTGTTGATGCGGATTACTACACGGACGCGGAGCTCGCTGTTCGCTTGCGAGTCCTTGACACGCTGGATGATAAGGAAGAGGGCTTGGCACATCACCAAAATGGCGAAGTGATGGTCAATGCGATGGCCACACTGTTCAAAAAAATTAAATTTGACACGCATGAAAACCTCGGTTGGGGGAAGATCCACCTCCCTGAGGCGGAGTTGCATACCGTTGGCTATTGGATCTCTTGGCCGGAGTCTGCTTTACCATTCGATAACGAGGCTTGGGAGACCGCCCTTTCCGGAGCTGCCCATGTGCTTCGGCATGCAGCGTCACTTCACTGCATGTGTGCCATACCAGACATGCACGTGGCGGTGGAGGTCAGAGACCTTCTGACAGGTAAACCGACGCTTTACCTGTACGATGCGTATCCAGGCGGTGTAGGTCTCGCAGAGCGCGTTTTTCGGACAAGCGCAGAGGTGCTTCAAACGGCATCAGACATGGTGGTGAATTGTCCGTGTGAGTCAGGTTGCCCGTCTTGCATCGGACCGCAGTCTCAGTCATCTGAGTCAAAGACACAGGGGCAGCCAAAGGAATGGGTTGCCCGCCTGTTGCAGTCAGCCATCGGGCTGGAGGCATAGAAATGGCGAGGTCACTTGCAGAACGCCTGCGCGCGCTAAAGGCTTCAGTAGGCGCTGAGGAGTTAAGTGTTGAAGCGAAGTCAACTGAAGATGCGGTGGGGGCACAGGCGTTTCATGCAGGGACTACCATCCCTTCACCGATAGCACCATCATCGTTGCAAACGTCGGAAGCGGTGGAGACATCAACCTCAGTCCCGAGTGCACACTCGGAACTGAGGGACCAGGGGTTTTCTGAGATAGCGCCTGGCGTCTGGTGGCGCAGCGTCCGCTATGACGTTTTGATGCGCCATGGCGATCTCCGCTTCACAGACCTGCTAGAGGCCGACCTGACAAGGCTGCAGAAACTATCGAAGGTGCCCTCGGGGGACCCCATCAAACCGCTCGATATCCGCTTTTATGACACGGAGACGACGGGGCTTGGTACAGGGGCTGGGACGTTTCCTTTTCTGCACGCTGTCGGGAGGTTTGAGGAGGACGAGTTTGTCGTTCATCAGTACTTTCTCGCAGATTACGGCGGGGAGTCACAACTGCTGTCCGCCTTGCTCGAACAGCATTTTAGCGAGGGAACGGCAGTTATCTCTTTTAACGGAAAGTCATTCGACTGGCCGCTCCTGTCGACTCGATTAACACTTCACCGAATGAAACCACCGTTTGTTCGCCATCTGGACCTGCTCTACCCGAGCCGCCGCCTCTGGAGAAAAATGATGCCCCGAGTGTCTCTCGGGGCCGTTGAGTCCGCTGTGCTGGGTCTCGAACGAGCTGATGACCTACCGGGGAAAGAAGCCCCCATGCGCTATTTTGAGTATGTAGACAAAGGCGGGCTGCATCGCCTCGTCCCCGTGTTTGAGCACAATGCGACGGACGTTTGCAGTCTCGTCACGCTAACGAGCCGTTTGGCAGAAATACTGACGGGCCACCGCGAAGTCGTTGGGGCTTCGGAGTGGAGTGCCCTCGGGCGGATGTACGACGAGTGGAACGAGTCCAATCTCGCTGCACACTGTTTCCACGAATCCGTCAGCCGCCCAGATGCGTCGTGGCGCGAGCACTGGCTTCAGAGCCTGTACTGCAAGCGTCAGGGCGCGTTCGATGCGGCTGTGCATAGTTGGAACCTGATGGCACAGAAATATCCTTGGAGTGTGCCACCCTGCGTCGAGATGGCGAAGGTCTACGAGCATCGTACCGTAGACCTCGCGAGCGCCCTATTTTGGGCCAAAGAAGCGAAACTGCGGGCCGTACGCAACCTCCGCGCAGGTGTTCCTGGTGTCAGCATCGACGACCGCATTGTACAGGCGCTTAATCACCGTTTGGCGCGAATTGAGCGAAAGCTGTCAGCGAGCGTTGCTCAAGCCGGTGTAAACGGATGTGAAGCAATTCGTACATCACCGGAACAACCACAAGGGTGAGAATGGTGGAACTCACCAATCCGCCAATCACCACTACGGCCAATCCCTGAGAAATCAAAGCACCTTCCGCAAACCCAACAGCAAGCGGAATCAGTGAACAGATGGTCGCAATCGCCGTCATGAGGATGGGGCGTAAGCGGGTGGTGCCGGCTTCAAGCAGCGCTTCCCGGATGGAGAGTCCGCGGCGACGCTGTTGTTCCACCCTGTCCACAAGGACAATTGCATTGGTCACGACAATCCCCATCAGCATGAGGATACCAATGAGTGAGGAGATACTGATTGGCTGCCGCGATATCACGGTGCCAAAGAATGCACCAATCAATGCCGCGGGCATCGAGAACAAGATGGCAAACGGTGCTGACCATTCTCCGAACGCAATCAACATCACCATATATACCAGACCTACGGAGATGAGAATGGCCTCAATGAGGTCTTTGAAACTTTGATTCATTTCCTGCGTATCCCCGCCAACCTGAACTTGAACATCAGACGGCAGGCGAAGACTGTTCACCTTCTGCAGAGCGAGGCGACTTGTACTGCCTGTGTTTTGGGAGGTGAAATCAGCTGATACACTCGCGTACGGCTGTCCGTCTTGATGTTCAATCTGCACAGGCGCATTAGCGATGCTGACTGAAGCCACGTCAGACAGCGTAACCGTTTTACCGACAGGCGTATCGATGGCCAGGTTTTTGATGTTCGTCAGCGACGTCAACGGATTCTTCGAGGCCATGGATACCCAAACTGCCCTCGACTCCCCGTCAATTTTGGCATTACCAATGTTTTGACCCTGGACATAGGCAGCGACGTCATTTGCAATTTGATACGGTGTTAAACCGAATTTCGCCGCTGTGCTTAAGTTCGGAATGACATTTAGCTGCGGTCTGGTGTCGGCGAGGTTATTGTTGACGTTCGCAAGGCCAGGCACCTTTTGTAGAGCACTTGTCACCAGTGTGGCAGCCGTTTGAATGTGCGCGGCGTTTGGACTCGTCAGCGTGACAGCAAATCCGCCTGTCGAGCCGCCCATAACAAGATTTTTCACCTGAATTGTGGCCGGAGTGCTGATGGGCTCGATTTTCGCCCGAAGGTCTGTAACAAACTGGTCCACGTTCGAGCTCGGTTGCAACTCGACAAACAGACTTGCCTGGTTTTCCCCGCTGACGCCGCCGGATGAGGTCAGTTGCCCCGGGTCAGAACCGACCTCGGTGTTCCATTGCGTGACGGTCTTGCCAAACCCTTTGAGGATACTTTCAACCTGCTTCGCCTTCGCATCTGTCTCACCGCGTGGCGTGCCAACGGGCATGGTGATGGATACGGTTGCGAACTTTTCCTTGGATGCGGGAATAAATGTGCTTCCCGCGAGCGGTAAAACGGCAAGGGACGCCAGGAAGATGATGAGCGTGGCGCTGAGCACCCAGCCTTTGTGATTTAAGGCTCCGCGGAGAAAGTTTTGGTATCGCCGCTGCCACGGTCGAACGCTCTCTTCTGAATGCGCACTCGCCTCGACACCTCGCCCACTCGGTAACGAAGGCCCTCCATCTACGCTTGTGGCTGCTAACAATGAAGGATGGACCGCGTCGGCAGTTCCTTGTTCCGCTCCGGTCAGCCACTGGTAGTCAAGAGACTTTTCCTTGCTTCTGGCCACAAACAGCCATGCCAGCGCAGGAACGACGGTCAGTGCCACCAGCAGGGATGACAACAGGGAACAGACTACGGTGACGGCGAAGGGCATAAAGATCTTACCGACGACTCCGCTGACAAATCCAAGCGGCAGAAAGACCGCTACAGTTGTAATGGTAGATGAGGTGATTGCTTGGCCCACTTCTCTGGTGGCCTGACGGACGAATGATTTGCCAAAACCAAGTCCGCGTCTCCAAGCGCGAAAGATGTTCTCAATCACGACGATGCTATCGTCCACGACCCGTCCTGTGGCAACCGCCATGCCACCGAGGGTCATGATGTTCAGCGTGATGTTAAGCCGACTGAGCACGATGAGCGCAATCAGTAATGACAGTGGAATAGACACGACGGCAATCACAGTCGTCCGCCAGTTGCGCAGAAACAGCAGAATGACAAGCACTGCAAATACTGCACCCAAAACGGCCTCACGGAGCATGCCGTTGACGGACGCCACAATCATTGTTGAGGAATCGAATAGGGGCACAATGTTCACGCCATTTGGCAGCTGTTTTTGCAGCTTGTTCAGTTCATCCTCAACGGCTTTGGCCATTTGGACGGTGTTTGCGTCTTCTGTCTTGACAACCCCCACAAAAACGCTTGGCTGGCCATTTGTCCGATTGATGGACCCGTCATTCGGAGGCGCCAGCGTGACGGTTGCCAAATCAGAGAGCGGTACGGTATCGAGGCTTGTACTTGAAGTACTGGACGCTCCGGTTTTCGCTGTTGCCAAAGTGCTTGGCGCGGCACTATTTGGCACTGTACCGCCCCCAACTGCCGCGCTTGCAAGCTGCTTTTGGAGTGTCTGCAGCTTTGTGGTCAGGGTTTTCTGCTCTTGTTCCAGTGCTGTGATTGCTGCCTGAAGTTTTGCGATGGCTTGTGGGTCCTGGCGTGAGCTCGGTGCTGATTGGAGTTTGGAGAGTTCTAACTCAGTACCGAACAACTGCGCCTGAATCGTCTGCAAGGCACTGAGCAATTGGTTCTCCGCCTGCACGGCGGCCAGACCTTGGGAAACACCAGCCACACCTTTTCCGAGTTGACCAACTGCACTGCCGAGGGCCTGCATGCCTTGTCCGACGTCCGCAAGTCCTGCTGCGGGATTCGCCGGAATTGGAATAGGAATGTTGCGAATCTGAGCGAGTGACGTAAACGGGCTCGTGAGCTGCAAAGGGTTAACTTTACCGTTCACGGTCTCTGACCCGAGCGGCATGGATACGTTCGTAGCTTGAAGGTCCTGAATCACTTGCTGTAAGGACAAGTTGTGACTCGAGAGTTTGTCGGGATTAAAGTGAATATTGACGCGCGGTTGTGCGGCACCACCCGTCTGAACCTGAGCTACGCCTGGCACACCTTGCAGGGCTGGGACGATGATTTGATTCACAAGCGTTCGCAGCTCCGTGTTTGAGGCCGTTTTTGACGCTATCGTGAAATTCACGACAGGACTTGAGTTAAAAGAGAATTTCTGAACGGACGGCGTCAACGCAGAAGCAGGCAAGTGAACACCGCTGACGACCTGCTGCACCTTTTGCTGCACTGAATTTAGGTCTGCGTTCATGTTTAACTGCAGCATTATCTCGGAAACGTTTTGCACCGACGTCGAATTCACGGTGTTCACACCACTGATGTTTCGTAGGGCGTTTTCCAGAGGCTCTGATACATCAGTTGCAACAGCCTCGGGCGAGGCGCCGGGGTAAGGCGTGACCACTGCAATGACCGGGAAGGCGATGTCTGGCATGAGTTCTTCCTTTAATGAAAATGCGGACAAGATTCCACCGATGATGACAATCAGTGAAAGTAGAAACACCACAACAGGATTTTTTAGAGAAAAGCGGGTTAATGCGCTCATTTTGAACTAGAGCCCCTCTCCCGAACTTGTATCAATTCCATCGTTCAGTCTAATCATTCCCAACTTCGGAGACAATAGCTTTAGTTGATAAAATAAATAGTACTTGCGTCAAAGGGGGGAACTTGTCTAAGTTTGTGAAGAGACAGGTTTTCATACACAGGCAGCAGTGCCAAGAGGAGGGTCCTGATGACCAAGTTTGTCGGTTTTTCCGAGCAAGACTTCGATGTTTTTTCAGTCCCGGGTCTTGATAGCAGGATGGAGGCCCTAAAAGCGCATCTGCGGCCGAAACTTGAACAACTCGGTGAGGATTTTTCCATACGCCTGACTGAATGGCTCGGTCAGCCGGTTTATGCCCATGTCGCCAAGCATGCAAGACGTACCGTGAACCCGCCACGTGACAGTTGGGTGGCCTTTTGCACGGACAAACGCGGTTACAAGAAACATCCACACTTTCAAATCGGTGCGTGGGGCACTCACGCTTTTGCGCTGTTTGGCCTGATTTACGAATCACCTCAACGCGGTGTGTTTGCAGCAAATTTGAAGGCAAACGCTGCAGAGGTGTTGTCAATTGTGCCCGGTGATTTTGTTTGGGTTCCGAACCACATGGACCCAAATGCCCTCAGAGCGACGGATGTGGACAAGGAGAAACTCTCGGACCTGGCGGATGGGCTTCAAAAACGACAGGGAGAGTTGCTAGTTGGTATCACGATTCCCAAGGAGGATGCAGTGCACCTGACAGGCGATGAATTCGTTAATACGGTGAGCCGTTGTTTTCAGACACTGCTCCCTGTGTTTGAACTCGCACAGACAGAAGAATTGGGGGTTAAACTGTCATGATGAACCGAGAAGAGGCGCTTGTTTTACTTCATGAGTACACGAAGACTGATTCATTGCGGCGTCACGCCTATGCAGTCGAAGCCTCATGTCGAGCATACGCGCGCAAGTACGGTGAAGATGAGGATAAATGGGGAATCACAGGTCTTTTGCACGACTTTGACTATGAAATGTATCCTACGCAAGCGGAACATACGATTGTCGGTGCTCGTATTCTGGCAGAGAAGGGTTTCCCTGAAGACGTTATCTATGCGATTCGTGCGCATGCCGATTACAACAACCTCGAGCGAAATGCTCTGCTCGACAAGGTTTTGTACGCGTGCGACGAGTTGTCGGGCTTTGTGATGGCCGTGGCGATGGTCCGGCCGACAAAGAATGTCGCCGATGTGGAGGTCAAGAGTGTGAAAAAGAAGTTGAAAGACAAAGCCTTCGCACGGGGTGTTAACCGTGACGATGTTTACCGCGGTGCTGAGGAGCTTGGAGTGCCGCTTGAGGAGCATATCGCATTTGTCATCGGTGCTTTGACAGCAGTTGCCGACAGTCTGGGGTTGGATGGTACGGAAACCGCTTGATGTCGACGAAGATTCACATCCTGCACATGAACGATGTTCATAGCCAGCTCGAGAATCAGATGCGCATCGGCCATCGGCTCAGACAATTACGGGACAACCTCAGGCAGCAAGGGGAAGCTGTTCTGACGTTTGATATCGGAGATGCACTTGACCGGGTTCGGCCGGAGACTGAGGCTTCCTTGGGTCGGCTAAATGCCGCACTGTTAGGCTCCTTATCTGTTGACGGATGGGTCTTTGGAAATAATGAAGGGCTGACGATTCCGCGCCGTGTGTGGCCAGAGTTGGCAGCTGCAAGCGGGGGGCGTGTGTATGGTACCAATATCCGCGCGCAATCGGGAGCCCCTCTCCCTGAGTTCACTGATGTGTTTGTCCACGACATCAACGGTACCCGAATTGGTGTTTTTGGCGTCACGCCGGCTTACCCGAAGCCGTACGAAAATCTTGGGGTTCAAGTGCTCGATGCGTTCATTGAATCCGCTCGCGCAGTTCACACGCTCGAGCAAATGGGGGCGCACATCGTCGTCGTCCTCTCTCATCTGGGCCTCCGTGCTGACCATGCCCTGGCATCCGCCGTCCCTGGTATCCACCTCATTCTTGGAGGACACACCCACCAACTGATGGACGAACCTGTATATGAAGGTCAGACGGCCATCTTTCAGGTTGGAAAACACGGTGCCGCATTTGGGCATACCACACTCTGGATTGACAAAACGACGCATCGACTGCAAAAGATTCAAGGTCATGCCGTGAGGCTTGCTGCTTCAGAGCCCGTAGATGCACAGATGATGAATGTCTATCAGTCTTATCGCGCACAAATCAACCACGCCCTTGATGAAGTAGTCTGTAATCTTGAGGAACCGCTAAACACTGCTCTAGATACGGAATCCGGCTTTGCCAACACGCTTGCTGTGGTCCTTCAGCGTGAGTACTCTGCTGACCTTGGAATTGTTGTATCCGGGCTGCTGTGTGCGAGTCTCTTGAACGGTGCGGTCCGCAGACGTCACATACATGCTGCTTGCCCTACACCGACAAGGCCGGTTCTGATGAATTTGTCTGGTGGCGACTTGCTGCGCGTGTTTGAGCGGGGGCTGCAACCGGAATTCTGTTTACAGCGTGGGTTTGGATTCGGTTTTCGAGGCTCTGTCGTCGGATTTTTGGGACTTTCGAATGTGCGCATAGAATCCCATCAGGAGGCAGGCGGCAAGGTTGTCATTGATGAAGTCATTATTGGCAGCGCAGCCCTAGTGAAAACACGGATATACCGCGTTGCAACCGTGGAGTATCTATTCTTGTCTTCCGTTTTGCCGGAAATTCAGGGCGGTAAAAATGTCAATATTCCGCCGCCGCTTGTGCGCGACCTGTTGATGCAGCGGATGGGTGATGGAAACCTTGTGAACGATGCCAGAATTTCGCGTATCCGCCTGCGTATGTGACATGCCTTTACAGCCAGGGAAAGTGTCCACATGCAGATGGCAAACAGGTATGATAATACTGAACGATATTGTGAAAGAGGTCGCTGCATATGAATCTATTGTCAAGGGCACAGACAAGGCGGATGCTCGGCAAGCTCGAACAAGCCTACCCTGATGCAAAATGCGAGCTGAATTATACGACGCCGTTTGAGTTGCTGATTGCCACGATGCTGTCCGCGCAATGTACCGATGTGCGGGTCAACATGGTGACCGCCAACCTTTTTCAAAAATATCGGACGCCACAGGATTATGCAGAGCTCGCGCCGGAAATACTACAAGAAGACATTGCTCAGCTAGGATTGTTTCGGGCGAAATCTGAGAATATCATTGCGGCTTCGCGCATGCTGCTTGAGAAATACGGCGGAGAAGTGCCAAAAACACAGGAAGAGCTTGTAGAATTGCCTGGCGTAGGGCGTAAGACGGCAAACGTGGTGTTGTCGAACGCGTTTGGCATTCCTGCCTTGGCAGTTGATACACATGTGCAACGGGTCGCAAATCGGATCGGCATTGCGAATTCTATGAATCCGGAGATGACGGAGCGACAGGTTTGTCAAAGAATTCCGCAGAAGTTGTGGAGTTCTGCACACCATTGGCTCATTTTCCACGGACGACAGGTGTGCAGTGCGCGTAACCCGAAGTGTGACGTCTGCCCGGTCTCGGAGTTCTGCCAATTTTACGAAAAGCTGGCGCAGGAAACGAAGTTGCGCGAAAAGGTGTTCGAGAAAAAAGAGAACAGTAAGACGGCGAGTAAGCGACCGAAACGGGGGCGCTGACTCGACAGAATGCAGACGTGGACATACACGTACACGGTGCCGTAGAATTCACGCTCGCAGAACCAATCTGCGGCACTCATCTTTACTTTGTCTTTCGTTTGTCACTTTGGTTCAGGAACGTAGGGCTCGTAGGTGCCGTTTTCCGTTTTTCTCAGTGGTTGGCTGCAATGGCTGCAGGCGTCTTCAGGACCGGTGAGGCGAGTACGCCGACCGCAGCGTGGACATTCAATCTCAGCAATTGAGGGATTGACCGGACCGTATCTAAAGTAGATGAGAATGCCTGCAACAACGCCAATGCCTCCGATGACAAGGAGGTAAGGGAGCAGGGCGCGGTCATACACGCCGCAATACATCACGAAAAACCCGCCAAACATGGAGACGAGGCCCCAGTTACGCCAACGATTTGAATTCATGTCCATCCCCCCGTGTGCGAGATTATCCTAGCTGATTTGAGCATGCCTGTCTAGTCAATGACTCGAAAGGAGGGCGAGCAATGTGGAAGAAAGCGTTCATCACACTCTTGTCTCTCAATTTGTTTGTGGTAGTTGGCGGAGCTCTGTGGTGGGGCACATTGCCCAAGGCCTCATCCGTAAGGTCACCTTCACAGGCAATTACGAGTAACGCAAAGCCGGCAACCATTCAATTGTCTGTCGGTCAGGATGCGGTCAATACATATCTCGAGTACGCACTCTCGGAACAACAGGACGTCCAGCGTGTGTTGGCGTACGCGAGTGTGCAATTTTCGAATACATGGCAAGTCCAACTTGGCTTAAAGCTGCAGAATAGGGTGGTCCCTTGTAATCTCGTGTTTGTCCCGCAAGTGCAAAACGGCAACCTAATACTTCACGTTCAAAGTGCAACGATGGGTGAAATCCCAGCACCTCTGGGAGCGCTGTTCTTTGTGCTGCGCCATTTACCATGGCCACAGTGGATTACGGTCGATGGGCTTGCTCACAACTTGAACGTTAACTTTACGGCGCGTCCGCAAAATCCGTACGGTATCAAGATCCTCTCCTATTCTCCGACAACGCGGCAAGTAACCTTGCAGCTTTCTATCGTTCCAAAATCCATTCCGAAAAGCGGGAACTAACCACAAGGACCTGTCCGCATAACTCTCTGTCCCTAGACACATTCTAGACGGTGAACTGGACAGAGGGGGGTCTTGGTGAAGCTTCCAAAGTGGCTTTCCAGCATGTTCACTGTCGACGACACCATCATCACAACTCAGTTTTCTCTGGTGGAAAACCAAGATACAGGTTCACAAGGAGCTTCGGACTCGTCCTCGAGTGCTGAATCGACAGGTGCTGAATCCAAGGGCGACGCTGAATCTGACCGTCCTGAATCTCACCGCGATACAGATGGGAGCCGAGATGGACGAAACCGAGATGGACGAAACCGCGACGGGGACCGTCCTCTGCGGGCTGAGGAAAGCGAAGCGGATGAACGGGAGATGGTACAGCCACAACGGCCCATCCCGATTCATGAATACGTCCGCAAGAGTGAAGAGCAGGCGGCTCAAAAGAAAGCAACGCTGTCACCTGATGACCCTGTCATTCCATGGCATATCAAGGACGTTCGCGCTCGGTTGAATCAGAGTTTTCATCTGCCAGACAACAAGGACATTGTCGTGCGAGACTTTGAGATTGGCATCAAACGTACCTGGCATGCCACGCTGGTGTTCGTCGACGGGCTTGTCAATACCATGCTCATCAACACCAACCTGCTTGAGCCTCTGATGGTCCTCTCACATCTCGATGACGGTCACGAGACCGGGGCACGCATGGAAATCATTCTGGAAACGCTGCTGCCGAGTAATCAGATATCCGTTGTGGATAAGTGGGAAGAGGCTGTGGCGGGTGTGCTCACCGGATCGACAGTGCTCTTTGTCGAGGGCGCAGAGGTGGCCGTCATCTGCGAATCCAAAGGGTGGGAGCACAGGACTGTCAGTACGCCTCAGACCGAAAACGTCGTTCAAGGACCGCACCAGGCGTTTACGGAGAATTTCCGCGCGAATACGGGCCTTGTTCGTTCCATGCTCCGGACTCCAGACCTCATCACGGAAACGATGTCCATCGGCAGGCTGGGGAAGACTGATGTGGCCATCATGTACATACACGGTCTGACAAATAAGCGGCTGGTCGAAGAGATCCGGCGTCGCATCAAGGCCGTCGATGTGGACTACCTGGCGGATGTCGGCATACTCAGCCAGTTTATTGAGGACAACCCGCGCGTTTGGGTACCACAAACACTGTCCACGGAACGACCGGACAGAGTTGCACAGATGCTGACAGAAGGTTATGTCGCCGTTTTCGTTGGCCAAAGCTCTTTTGTTCTCGTTTGTCCCGTCGTCATATTCTCACTTATGCAGGCGGCAGAGGATGCCTACCTGCGTTTTCCGTTTGGAAGCTTCCTGCGCATGATAAGGTGGGTTGCGCTTGCTGCGGCTTTAATGATGCCGGCATTATATGTGTCTGTAACAAACTACCACCCAGAGATGATCCCGACTGACTTGATGATGGCCATTGCAGGCAGCCGCGAACAGGTACCATTTCCGGTCATAGTAGAGATTCTCCTGATGGAGATGGCCATAGAACTCATTCGCGAAGCGGGCATTCGCATTCCGTCTATCATCGGTCCGACAATTGGCATTGTCGGCGCGTTAATTATCGGACAGGCTGCCGTGCAGGCTGGTGTCGTCAGCCCGCTGTTGGTCATCGTCATTGCCGTCACAGCCTTAGCGTCCTTTACCATACCTAACTACAATTTGCAGTTTGGGATTCGCATCATGCGCTTTGCCTTTATGTTTGTCTCGGCGTTGTTTGGCTTTTACGGATTGACATTGGCCATCGTCGTAATGCTAGCACGGCTGACAATTCAGCAATCGCTAGGGGTTCCGCTGTTTACCCCAGCTGCCCCAAAAGTGGACAGCTCACGCGACGCATTCTTACGGGCGCCGGCCTTTACGATGAATCAACGCCCTTTGTTTCTTTATCCGCAAAAGTTGCAAAAGCAACAGCCGTACACGCGACCTTGGAGCGGAGTCACTGGGTCCGATCCGATTCTCCAAACCGAGTCTGGTCAGCAAGATGAAGGTGACGGCGGGGCGAACAGTGACGGTGGCAGCAGTCGTGGTGGCAGCAATCGTGAAAAGAGTAGTGGCGGAAACGGTCCGAATGGCGGTGGCCGGGATGGTCGCGGAAACGGTCGGAATGGCGGTGGCCGGGATGGTCGCGGGAACGGAAACGGTCGCGGAAACGGTCGCGGGAACGGTGACCGATGAAGCGGTGTGAGCGACAGCGGGCAGAGTATCTGAGTCAAGGCCATTGCAATTGCAGGCTTGAGGGGAGGGCATCATCGTGACAACAGGGCAGTCCCGAGCACGGGTGGGCCGGCGCGAATTGACCAGCATGTTGACCCTGTTAATAGCTACCCATGCGTTTCTCAACTATCCGAACGAGGCATCTGTTTCCGGACTAGAGGCTGCTTGGATGGAGCCCATCATCTCCGGGGTTTGTGCACTCATTGCCTTTCTCATTATGGATGCCCTATTCCGAAAATTCTTCCCTGGAGTGGGACTACTCGACGTGATGAAAACGGCGTTTGGCAAGTACGTGTCTATCATCTTTTCGCTGGCCCTGGCTGCATATTTTATCATGGTGACAGCCGGCATCATGCGCCAGTTTGCAGAGACAGTCATCATCACAGTGTTGCCTTCCACCCCTATCATTGTGGTCTCTGCTCTGTTTGTCATTACCGTCAGTTACGTCGCGACCTGCGGACTTGAGGCTGTGGTTCGCGTAGCTCAACTGGCCTTCCCGTTGTTTGTCTTTGGTATGTTGGGACTTTGCATACTCACGATGAACTGGTGGCATCCTGTCCTGCTATTCCCGTTCTGGGGTGCTGGTATCTCATCAATCGCCATGGGCAGTGTGCGAACCTCATCTGTGTTCCTAAACATCCTGTTACTTAGCGTCATCTACCCTCATGCGAAAGACCATAGAGATCTTCGTAAGGTCGGCGTACGCAGTACCATCTACGGGATGTTGTTGCTTGTCGCCTTTCTGCTTGTGTACCACATGGTTTTTGCACCGACTGAAACGGCAAAGTTGTCGTCTCCCATCTATTCGGTAGCAAGACTCATCCACATCGGCAGGTTCGTGCAGCGCATCGAAAGCATCTACATTTTCATTTGGGTGAGTGCGGCGGTTCTTAAGATGGCCATCACAACGTGGGCGGCAACGTATATTTTGACGTATACTTTTGACTGGCCATCGTATCGTCCCATCATACCGGCCGTCGGGCTGCTGTGCTGGGCACTCAGTCTGTTTCCGACCGACGTGGTTTCCGTCATTCGCAGTCAATATGACACCCTCATGATGTGGAGTTGGATAGTAATTTTTGTCCTGCCCATTGTGTTCCTAGTCGTTGGCTTGATGAGACAGCGGATGAAACGGGGGGCACATAGTGTTTAGATTTATGATCCTCATGTTGATTCCCCTTTGGGTACTCATCTACACAATCCAGTTTGGCCGATGGGTCTGGAAAAAACAGAACCGTTCTGGGACCTTCGCCATCTACTTCATCGGTATAGGTGCATTTATGACCGCTGGTTGGATTTTATGGCGAATGTCGCACGCCTAACGTGACACGACTAGCACATGGGGGCCAGCTATGGCGTTGTCAGCTTGGGTGGCGCTGCTGTGGTGGCGGTGGGCCAGCTGCTGCGAGGTTTTCCCTCCTGCCTGTCGCCGCCTGGTATGCGCTTTCTCCTTTTGCAGATGCGTCAGTTCGTGGGCACGGTATAATGGAGACTGAGGTGATGGAATCCGGTGGATGCAAAGCGTAAGCAAATCGAAATTTATACAGATGGTGCTTGCTCGGGGAACCCAGGCCCCGGGGGGTGGGCTGCCGTTTTGACATATGAAGGGCACAGCAGAGAGATTTCCGGCGGAGAGAAGCAGACGACCAACCAGCGCATGGAGTTGACTGCGGTCTACGAGGCCTTGCGGCAACTCAAGGAAGCGTGTGATGTCGTGCTCCACAGCGATTCCGCATACGTCATCAACTGTTTTAAACAAAAGTGGTATGTGGGTTGGCGCAAGAACGGTTGGATGAACAGCAAGGGTGATCCGGTGCAGAATCGCGATCTGTGGGAACTTCTACTCTCTCAGGTAGAACGGCACCAAGTTAAGTTTGAAAAGGTCAAGGGACATGCTGGTGTTGCCATGAACGAGCGCTGCGACGCGTTGGCACGGGCGGCGGTACCAAGATGACATCTGTGCAGGCTGATGCAAGGCGGATCGATGTAAGGCAGACAGAGGTCATCTGCCATGGCTGAGGTTTTGCATGAGAGATTGCAATGGATGGCAAAACAGGTGGGCTTTGACGCAATTGGCGCAACCACAGCCGATCCGTTTCCAGAACTCGTACCCCGCCTCCAAGATTACGAAAAACGCGGCCGGACGGGATTTGAGCACGCCGATATCGGCGCCAGAGTCGATCCGAAAATTTGGTTTCCACCCGCCAAAAGTCTCATCTCTGTTGCAATGGCGTACCTCACCGCAGAGGGGCGTCAACTCGCCCGCAGTCATCCCCGTCAGGGATTGCATGGACAAGTTACTGTCTATTCGTATGGAGAAGACTATCATACAGTGATGGCGGAGCGGATGAGAACGCTTGTGTCCCTGCTGGAACAAGAACTCGGAAGAGGTATCCAGAGCAAACTGGCCATTGACACAGCACCTTTGGTGGACCGCCGTGTCGCTGAACGAGCAGGGCTCGGTTGGGTCGGCAAAAATTGCATGTTTTACACCCCTCAACACGGGTCATTTGTCTTCCTCGGTACGCTTGCCGTCGACGTGGAAGTGGAGAGTGCCACAGCAGAGGAACATCCTCGGTGCGGATCATGCACACTTTGCCTGGATGCGTGCCCTACTGGTGCACTCGTCGCTCCCGGCGTCATCGATGCAACGCGCTGCTTGTCGTACATTACGCAGATGAAAGGCGTCATTCCTCGCGATTATCGAGCAGCAATGGGAAAGAGGGTCTGGGGTTGTGACACCTGTCAGTGGGCGTGCCCAGAAAATCGGGGTGTTCTCCCTGCACCGCACGGAGAGTATTTACCGTCCCTGCCAGCGGGCGAACTGGAATTTCCAGACCTTGTTGAGGTTTTAATGTGGACCAACAAATCTTTCGCACAGCGTTATGGGCACACAGCTGCAGCTTGGCGCGGTGTTCGCACTTGGCAGCGGAATGCTTTAATCGCGCTCGGCAATACGCGACAGGAAGATGCGGTCCGCTTTGTGATTCCATTTCTAACGCACGATAGACAGGAACTTCGCATCAGTGCCGCCTGGGCGCTGGGCAGAATCGGTGGTGAGGCCGCCTCAGGTGCGTTGAAAAAAGCCCTGAATATCGAGACGGACGATGAGGTGCTCGCGGAACTTCGCTTTGCAGTCGAGGAGGGGGAAGCACAATGGCAGTAAGCTGGTATGGGATTGTCGATGGCGAGCCCAGAGCGGTTGGAAGCATGATGTCACCGTGGGGAGACTGTACAGTCACAGCATGCCGAGAGGGCATTATATCGATCGACTGGGCCGGGGAATCTAAACGGGGTCTGTCGCCGAGCGCAAAATCAATGCGCAGCGATGAGCCTGCTGCCCGGGAAATGAGCGATAACAGTCATATAACTGCTATGAAACATGTGGATGCCACGAATCATATGACTGGTGTGGCGTCGCCCGCTGAAGCTCAAGCTAAGGCAGAAGCCCACACAGAAGCGGCGATTAGCACCGAGGATATTGTTAGAGCTGTGCAAATTGTGGAGGATAGCCTAGACCAACTTGAACAGTATTTCTCGGGCACCCGCCACACGTTCACGCTCCCGCTGGTCTTACGCGGGACGGCATTCCAGAAAGCAGTGTGGGAATACCTACTCACCATTCCATACGCCGAAACGCGGTCTTACGGCGACGTTGCGCGGGCGATTGGTCGAGACAAAGCGGTTCGAGCGGTCGGCCAGGCGAATCGAGCCAACCCGATTCCCATCGTCATCCCTTGTCATCGTGTAATTGGCCAGACGGGGGCCTTGACAGGCTACGCAGGTTCTCAGGTGCATCTGAAAGCAGCGCTTCTGAGCCTTGAACAAGACCATCGCTTGATTCAGTCAGGAGCCTGACCGGGACCGTACAGGACCGTGCAGGACCGTGAAATGGTATCCTGGGTTCCAATGCAATCTTGAGTCCGGTAAAAGGGGCCCAAATATAATCTGGACATCAAATATAGTGCCTTGCTGAAGCAAAAACACCGCTTTACCGCTCTATCTGCCTGGCAAACGAATCGAGAAATGTTTCTCGGCGCGGCAACTCGCGAACAGCAGATTCGAGTTCTTCGAGTTGCCCTTCCACCGCACCCATGCGATAGCGACTATGAGCGACTCGCCAGGCTCGGTAAGGAAAGCGTAACAAGGCCTCAACCAACCTGTATTCGGAGGCTCCCATCTCACGTGCCGAGTTGTACTCAACAAAGCAGGTGTAGGCTACATCCGGTAGCCAGTGCTGTTGTTGCAATGCCCTGCGTAAGAGATGGGACAAGTCCAAAGCCCTGGGTGCATACGTACACATGTCAAAATCAATGGCAACCACATGCTGCTCGGGCGTATAAATGAAGTTACCAGGGATGACGTCGAGGTGGCACAGGCCCGGAGTTTCTTCAGAATCCCGCAACACCGATAAACAGGCGTTTGATTCCACTAAGCGAACACTTTCTTCTGCATCTGCACGAAGCTCTGCAGCATGGTTCGCCAGGGCCCTGTCAAACGCGTCGGGGTTGGTTCTGGTTTGCGCTTTGGCAAGGAGTGCTTTTAGGTCTTCCGTTCGTTCCCGTAAAAGGTCATCGAGTGCGAATTCCATTCGTGGTGTGTAAACGTCCGTCTCAAATCCACGCGAGACTTCATGAAAGTGAGCCATAGCCCTGGCCACCTGCCGAATTTGCAGCAGAGAGGCAAAGTTAACAGGCTGACCTGCAATCCACTTCGTTGCATAATAGGTTTGCTCCTGTCGGAGCACATAGGGGTTCCCAGAGCGTGACAAATACAGCGGAGCAAACTGGTGAAAACCCTGCTCCTCGACAAATTTGAACGCTTCTTCGAGAAACCGTAACTTTTCTGGCGAAAGGTGTCCACGCTTTAGTGCGTAGGTGCCTTTTGCTGTTTGTATGCGCATCACGCCGTGTCTCAGCTCTGCTTGCTTGATGTTCCATCCGTAAGATTTCTGCAGAGAAACAGGAAAGCCGCTCTTGCGAAAAACGAGCTGCCAATTCGTGCTCGGACCAACGTTGGCAAGGGACGTCGCGTGAATGATGTCGCGTCGGTCATTCGCACCTGAAGGAGACTCCTGCGAGGAGGATGCGGCATCATCATCCCATTTTTCCCTGCTCCTAAGTCTCGAATCCTGTCTACGTGGCACGCCTGCAGCAGCGTTTAGCCGGGGTTTTGTAGAAGACTCTCCAGGTTCGCCATCTGGGACCGTGCTTACGGTACGGATTCTTTGACTTCGATGCCTAAGCTCGTGATGGTTGGGGACATGTCGCGCCGAGTCACCGCCATCGGGGTGCGACTTATCTCCGCTCTTCGACTCAGGGGATCCGCCGGACTTTGCATATTTGCCGGCGTTTGCTCCGGTTTCGCCCCCATCGCCTTGTGCGTCTCCCGCCGTGCCTTTTCCTTGTTTCGCCTCATTAATAAGCTGGTCCAGAAAATACGGGGGCCGGGTCAACTCTTTCAACAATAGATTAGCCCAATCGGGCAATGGTCGCCGTGTTCGCATATTGTGTATCCCCCCAGATCCATAGGTCACAGCCCATGATGGTGGTCATACACCCACCCTATTCGTGCAGGCCAGGTGACGTATAGGCAGATGTCTACCGCTACTTTCGGCGCGGATGTTTAATACGATACCGCGTTGTGGATTGACTGAGAGAGCGTTGCTTACGCACCGTGGGTGCGTAAGGGAGAGCGAAACCGCCTGCCTGGGCGTTGCTTACGTACCGTGGGTGCGTAAGGGAGTGAGAAATCGCCTGCCTGGGCGTTGCTTACGCACCGTGGGTGCGTAAGGGTACGTGGACACGGTCCCTGGCCTTGGTTTTGCGCAGTAATTTGTAATAACGCTCCCGGAGCGCGTTATTTCTGATGGAGTCTCTAGTGCCGGCAAGAAATAGCGCGTTGTGGAAGCGCTATGTCTGCACCTTGAGTGAATAGCGACGTGTGAACGCGTTATCGTGATGAGTTTCAATGAATAACGCGCCACGAGCGCGTTATTTCCACTTAAGTGTATTTCGGGCAAGGTAAATAACGCGCTGGCAACTCGTTATCGCGAAAATCATGGGGTACAAGGGGCAAATATGGAAAGGTGTATCTCATTCGAGTAGGCTGGAGCGCTCGGTACGCCAGGTTCGCAAGCCGCTCGCAAGCCACCCGCAAGCCACTTGCAAGCCACTCGCAAGTCACCCGCAAGCCACTCGCAAGCCACTCGCAAGCCACTCGCAAGCCACTCGTCAGGTCGCGATAGCAAAACTGACGTGCCGGATAGGCACGTCAGTTTACAGTGTTACTGGTTGATGGTTCAGCATGCATCACAAATGGTTCATTGTTGATTGCTGGAGGTTCGTTATGTTGTTAAGGGGCTGTTTCCCGAATCGTTGGTGCTCGTCACCTAGTTGCGTGCGCGCTGCCAAGTGTGCTCCACACTTCAAGTTTCGTTTGAACCCGTCGGATGACATTGTCCGTAAACTCGGTAGTGCTTGTTCCGCCGGACAGATCCGGCGTGCGCACACCCGTCATGACAGCCTCCAGCGTCGCTTCGTAAATGGCCCGCGAAGCCAGTTGCACCTGCCCATCATCGCTATGGGCGAGCAGAGAGGCGCCAGCCAGAATCATTGCCATCGGATTGGCCACGTTTTTGCCCTGCAGGCTTGGTGCAGTTCCGTGCGGCGCTTCTGCCATGATGACTTTCGGTTTCCAGTTCTCATCAAGCGATAACAAGATGGATTCCGACCCGGCAATCGATCCAAACATCTGCAACACCAAATCCGACAAGCAATCCCCATCTCGGTTGAGGGCAGGGATGACCAGAGCCTCTCCAGCCTTTACGAGCAGGAGGGCGTAAGTAGCGTCAATCAATTGAGGTTCGTATTCCACTTCTGGATAACGCTTTGACGCCGCGTCCAGTTCCTCTTTGAACATGCCCTCGTAAACGGGGCTGACGGTGAACTTCGGTCCGCCAAAGACTTTCGAATTAGAGCGCTTGGCGTACTGGAATGCGTACTCGGCAACGCCCTTACAAACGGAGCGGGAGATTTTTTCTGTCCGCATCGCAATCTCGCCCGATCCGCTGCCTTCACGCCACTCTTTTGCACCGTAAGCGTCATCTACGGCCATACGCACAACGGAGATTGGGGAGAAGACGCCAACCGGGGGAGCAATGCCAGGGATTCGACGGCCTGTGCGGACAATCACCGTACCATCTATCTCTTTACGCAAGATGGCGTTTGGGCTGCCAACGTCACCAGAAATTTCTGGTGTGATGGTAGCTGCTTTCAGACCGTAGCCACACTCACGCATTGCAGCGGCGGCTTCATAGACAACCTTGTTGTCGGTGTTGCGGCGATTTTCTAGGCTCAAGTCATAGCGCAAAAACTCAATTGGTGTTCCGATTACGTCCGGAGACAGCACGCGCAGGGCTTCTTCAAGAAGTTCCTGCCCGGTCTGATCTCCTTCCATGACGACAATCTTTGGAGCGGACATGTCTATTCACCTCATAACATAAGTTGTCGGTTGTCAGCGCCCCCGGGACGGGTCTCGGCGGTGTGGCAAAGTAAAGATTTCTGCTTAACGTGATAGGGGTCCAGTTGACGAGACAGGAGCCCAGTAAATGGGATAGGAGTCCAGTCCAGTTAACGTGATAGGAGCCCAGTAATGAGACGAGCAGATTGCAACAATGTTTCTCGCATCGACTCCAGGGATTCCGGTGTCAATCTAGAAGCTGGACCAGTGACAGAAAGTGCAGCCAAGAAGTTGTGTCGCCCGAACACCGGAACGGCGATTGCTGCGGAGTCCGCATCGCGTTCACGAAGACTTGTGGCGTACCCCCGTTCCTTAACTTTGCGTAACTGGTTCAAGAAGGCTTCCCTGTCCATATGCTTTGCAAATCGTGGGTCGGTCATGACTTCTGAAATCAACCCCGCATCGGAATAAGCCAACAAAACTTTCCCTGATGCACCGATGAACAGTGGATATGTTCGACCAATGTTCAATGGCTGTCGGCTCGATTTATTGGTTTCAACGGTTTGAATCCGAATGCGTTCGTGTCCTGAGCGTACGTATAATACAACTGTTTCGCCGGTTTCGTCGCGCAGGTGCGTCATCTCCGGCAACACTACGGACGAGAGCTCATCCGATTGATAGATTCCGCTCATAAGTTCCAGTACACTCCAGCCGAGGCAATATCGGTCCGAGTGCGGATATTTCCGAACAAACCCCTTCGCTTGTAACGACGCCAGCAACCGGTGAACCGTGCTTTTATGCAGGTTTACCTCTCGTGCGATGTCGCTGAGGCTGAGGCCGTCTTCCGATTTAGAAAAGCAAAGCAAGATATCAAGGGCCCTGTCCACGGCGCGCACTGAAGTTTGAGGGGGGGCCTGATGCAGATCGTCTTCCGGCATAGCAAGTCCTCCTGGTTGTCCCATCAAGCGGAACAAGGTTCCGACGCGTAGTATAGCACAACCAAGGAACGCAGTCATCTTGTGAATCACAGACATTTACCCATCTGTCATACCATGTACTGAATGGAGCGTGATGATGGAGTTGAGAAGCTCTCATCATCAAGGGGGGGAACGTCAATGAAAGCCTGTCTCGACGCCATCCGAAAGTACTTTGACGTGCGCAACGAAGCCTGGCTGAATGGACATGCCGGCACGCTGCGCGACTTTTTGTCTTTACACCGACAGTGGCTACGTGACGAATCGGTCACAGCAGCGATAGACCTCAAGCACCGAGCAATGGATGCACGGAACACCCCGTTAGTCCGGGCTCACACAAAGATCAAGGCACAGCCTCTACCAAGAGATGCTCGTGGCAAAGATGAAGACCGCGATTATCTTGTTCGCGAGCACGTGACTTGGGTATACCAGGATGGACTCGACTACCGCACCGAGGCGCGCATCATCTGGCATCGTCAACACTGGAGGCTCGAAAGCGATGATTGGCGTTTAGTAGAGGCGTGGGAATCTGATGAGACAAGCCTGACGCCGCCGCGCTTGGCAGAACTCGTCGAGAGAGACACGGTGCCGGGGGTGGTTCCAGAACGCTCTGGCGAATGTGTTCAGTACGACCGTTTTCGTGCGTTCCGCTACGCCGAACTGTGGTGGAATGGTTGGAACCCAAATTTTCCACGTTTGCGAGACGACTGCACTAATTTCATATCTCAGTGTCTGTTCGCAGGCAAGATTCCTATGAAACAAAAAAAATCGCGTGCGGAGGGATGGTGGATGGACATCGGATCGCAGCCAGAAGCCGAACGTTGGAGTTACAGTTGGACTGTAACAGAGGCTTTTCGGCAATACCTCATTCACTCGCTTGGTGCCAAAATTGTTCGTAAGCCTGAAGAATTAAAAATTGGGGACGTTATTGTGTACGACTGGGACGGAAGCGGACACGTGCACCATGCTACGATTGTGACAGATTTTGACAATCAGGGCGACCCCCTCGTCAATGCCCATACCAACCCAAGCTACCATCGTAACTACCGCTACTTGGACAGCCAGGCCTGGACACGACGAACAAAATACCAGTTTCTGCACCTGCCGGATAAGTTGTGTTGAGGTCCTTTCAGATAAAAACTATGGTAAGCTAGAACAATGGGCTTTGCCACACTTGAAATTCAACACGGGAGAGAGTATGCATTGCTTCATATTGTATTGGTAGAACCGGAAATCCCCTCAAACACAGGGAACATATCCAGGACGTGCTCCGTCACAGGAGCTGTCTTGCATCTCGTGCGACCCCTTGGTTTTTCCACGGATGACAAGCAGTTGAAGCGTGCTGGCCTCGATTATTGGAACATGCTCGACATCCGCTACCATGATTCTATCTTTGAATTGTGGGACAAGCATCCTGACGGGCGCTTCTTCTATATAGAAACCACGGGCAAGAAATCGTATGCAGAGGTCTCGTATCAAGAGAATGATTTTCTCGTCTTTGGCAAGGAAACCAAAGGATTGGCCCAGGAGATTTTAGACAGATCACCGGAAAATATCGTCAGGATTCCCATTCGGCAAGGAGCGAGATCGCTCAACCTGTCTAATGCTGTCGCTATCGTCGCGTTCGAGGCTTATCGACAGCTTGGTTTTCCGCAGATGGTGTAGGGGTGTAACAAGACGGCCCCAGCACCTCAATACACGGCGATGATGCAGCAAAATCAGCACTCGTACTGGAGAGGGGAAACGCAGATGCTAAAGACATTGCTGTTTGATTTGGATGGAACTTTATTGCCGATGGACCAGAACCGCTTTATGCATGGCTATTTTCATGCACTGTTGCCCGAGATTGCACAGCTTGTGAACCCGAAGGAAATCGCCGACCAGATACTTGCAGCGACTCAACAGATGGTTGAAAATGAGCACCCCGACGTCGCGAACATCGACGCCTTCAAGAAATCCTTTTTTGGGACGGTAGATGTAAAGGAAGAACAAATTTGGCCTATCTTCGATGCATTTTATCATGGTAAATTTGGCGAATTAAGCAGCTTTACGGAACCTAGCCCCATTTCTCGGGAAATATGTCGAAGTGCCTTGGCCAAGGGGTATGAATTGG
The DNA here is from genome assembly GCA_017298655.1 of Alicyclobacillus curvatus. GTDB lineage: Bacteria > Bacillota > Bacilli > Alicyclobacillales > Alicyclobacillaceae > Alicyclobacillus_B > Alicyclobacillus_B curvatus. Next base: position 3,154,849 of record CP071184.1, on the reverse strand, counting down.
TGCTCGCCACAAATCCCATTTTTCCCGAAAATGCCGTACGTCACCGCATGAACTGGGCTGGTATTGGTGACATGCCCTTTAAGCTCGTCACGACAATGGAACATATGCATTTTTGCAAGCCTAGCCCGAAGTATTACCTGGAAATTTTGGATCGAATAGAGCGCAGCCCGGACGAATGCATGATGATTGGGAACGACGTGCAGGAAGACGGTGTGGCTGGCAAACTCGGGATGGCCACGTTCCTAGTGAGCGATTTTGTCATCGATCGCGGTCTTGGTCACACAGAGTTCACTCACGAAGGCTCCCTTAGCGACGTCTTGGCGTTTGTCGAGCGACTGCCTGACCTTTCGACGCAGGCGGCAAGCAGGGCATAAGGTAGACAACGCGCTATTTCCACTGAAACGTGTTTCGGGCAGGGGGATTAACGCGTTCCGGGCTCGTTATTGGCGACGCCACGGAACCAAAACCTCGCAGCCGCAAAAATGGCGGCGCGCTACCGTTTCCCGACAAAAGCGCAAACTACAAAGACACCAAATACAAAAAGGAAACGGCCCCTCAACCGGGGCCGTTACTCGTTACGACTTCAAGGAAATCAGATTCAAGGAAATCAGATACCCTACCAGTTCAGCTTGCTCGCAGCGAAATTTACTTCGTCACGATGTGAATCGGTGACCCAAGCCCAACTTCGGCAGCTTCCATGACGAGCTCGCCGAGCGTTGGATGGGCGTGAATTGTAAGGGCGACGTCTTCGAGCGTTGCGCTCATTTCGATGGCGAGGCCGAGTTCCGCAATCAGGTTAGAGGCTTCCACGCCAATGACCTGTGCGCCGACCAAGAGGCCCGATTCCTTTTCCGCAATGAGTTTTACATAGCCGTCTGTCGCGTTGAGTGCGGTGGCACGGCCGTTTGCGGCGTACGGGAAGCGACCTACAGACACATCACCGTATTGCGCTTTTGCCTCGTCTTCGCTCTGACCAACCGTCGCAATTTCCGGATCTGAGAACACAACAGCTGGGATACAACGATAATCCACTGTGCTCGCTTTCCCTGCGATGGCTTCCGCAGCTACCTTGCCTTCATAGGAGGCTTTGTGTGCCAAGGCAGCGCCAGGCACAATGTCCCCAATCGCGTAGATATGTGGATTGCTCGTCCGGCACTGTCCGTCGACTTCGATGAGGCCTTTCTCGCCAATCTTAACCTCGGCGGCGTCAAGTCCGATGTCGTCCGTGTTGGGACGACGTCCAACAGTCACAAGCACATAGTCAGCCGTGACCGTTTTCTCTTCGTCTTTCACCTTGAACGTCAAGGTAACACTGTTCTCGTCTTCCTGAACCGATTGCGCAAGTGCACCGGTGTGGATGTCAACGTTGTACTTTTTCAGGTTGCGCGTGACCAGGCGCGTCAATTGCGCGTCAAAGACAGACAAGATGCTGTCCAGACCTTCGACGATGGTCACTTTTGAACCGAACTTGGCGTAGGTTTGTCCCAGTTCGATGCCGATATATCCACCTCCGACAACCACCAACCGCTCCGGAACTTCAGGCAACGTCAGGGCTTCAGTTGAGGAAATGACGCGTTTGCTAAAGGGGAGTGCACGCAGCTCAATTGGACGACTTCCAGTTGCCAAGATGCAGTCCTGGAAGTGTATCTTCTTGCCTTCGTACTCAGTGACAACACGGCATTCATTGGGGGCGGTGAAGAAGACCTCGCCCTGCATAACGGTGATTTTGTTGCCCTTCATCAGGGTCTTGACTCCGCCAGTCATCTTGTCGACAACGGATTGTCTCCACTCCTGGACCTTGGCGAAATCGAGACTAGCTGTTGTCGCGATGCCAGGGAACGTCTCTTCTTTGGCAGCTTCGTAGTGGTGGGCAGCAGAAATCAGCGCCTTTGACGGAATACACCCGCGGTTTAGGCACACGCCGCCAAGTTCAGCCTTGTCCACAATCGTTACATTCTTCCCCAACTGGGCCGCCCGGATGGCTGCTACATAACCACCCGGACCTGCACCTACAACTAGAACGTCAACTTCTTCCGTAAACTCTCCAACGACCACAGCTTCACACCTCCATCATGAGCAGACGAGGATTCTCGAGCAAGCGTTTCATTTCGTTGACAAAGTTCTGCCCCATCACACCGTCAATAATGCGATGATCAAAGCTCAAGGACAATGCCATCATGTGCGCGCCAACGACTTCACCATTTTTCATCACCGGTTTTTCCGTTATCCGGCCTACGCCAAGGATGGCAACCTCAGGATAGTTGATGATGGGTGTAAAGAACATTCCACCCGCCGATCCGATGTTCGTAATCGAGATGGTGCTTCCTCTCATCTCGGCAGGGCCGAGTTTGTTCGTCCGTGCACGCTGGGCCATGTCAGAAATCTCAGCTGCAATGGTCCACATGCTCTTTCGATCCGCATCCCGGACTACCGGAACCACCAATCCTCGCTCGGTGTCCGTTGCAATCCCAATGTGGTAATTGTGTTTGACAACGAGTTCCTGTCGCTCGTCGTCGAGTGAAGCATTCAGGTGCGGATACTTGCGAATGGCTGCAATCATCGCCTTGACGATGAATGGCAAGTAAGTAATCTTGGCACCGCGTTCTTCGGCCAAAGGCTTCAGTTCTTTGCGCACCTGAACAAGTTCGGTGACATCCACCTCATCCATCACTGTTACATGAGGCGCTGTGTACGCAGACTTTGCCATCGCTTGGGCAATGATTTTGCGGATGGAGGAAAGCGGAATGCGCTCTTCCACAGTGCCTGCTGCAATCGCCTGCGCCGTCTGTGTGACAGGTTGTGCATTGTCAGCCTGTGCAGATGGGGCTGCATTTACACCTTGAATCGCAGTTACACCCTCAACCGGCGCTACCGTAGCAGCCGCATTGCCGCCCTGCATGAACTTCTCGACGTCCTCCCTTGTAACTTTACCATTTGCGCCTGTACCTTTCACGTAACCGATGTCGATCCCGCTTTCACGCGCAAACTTTCGCACACCCGGAGTAGCTAATACGTCGTGAGCTCGGGAAGCCAAGGCATCTGCCTCGCTTGTTGCAACTCCGTTTGCCGAAGGTTCTCCGGCTCCACTGGCCACTCCGTTTGTTGAAGCAGTTGCGGGGGCGACCCCGGGCCCAGGCTGTGCAGAAGTTCCCACCCCTGTGGTCGCCGCTGCTGCAGGTTTGTTTGCTGAAACGGCCGATTGCGCGGGGCTGGGCGCCTGCCCCGAACCGCTGTTTGCTGCAACTTCTCCACCTGCTTCCGGGCTGCTCGACGATGCATTGCCTTCACCAGCGACTTCCAGAGTCAGCAGGACGTCACCGACCACCGCTGTCGTGCCTTCTTCAACGACCAGACTGACGACCTTTCCGTCTACAGGACTGGGCAGTTCAACCATTGATTTATCGTTCTCGACTTCGGCGACAGCGTCGTCCTCTTTAATGGTATCTCCAGGCTTGACAAGCCACTTGGCAATTCGGCCTTCATGAAGGCCTTCACCAAGTTCAGGGAGTTTCAGTTCATAAATTGCCAACGGGATTCACCTCCAGATTACAGGCTGAGTACTTTGTCCATGCCCGCAAGAACCTGTTTCGGGCCTGGAATCCACTCGTCTTCAATTTGGGCAAACGGATAAACGGTGTCTGGAGGCGTAATCCGCAGGACGGGGCCTTCCAGGTAGTAAATGGCATGCTCGTTGATTTGCGCAATAATTTCTGCCGCTGCACCTGCGCTCCGCTGTGCTTCCTGCACGACAACAGCACGGTGCGTCTTTTTGATGGATGCAGTAATCGTGTCGATGTCAATCGGCGAAATACTGCGCAGGTCAATCACTTCGGCTTCAACGCCCCGCTTCGCCATCTCTTCGGCGGCTTTAACAGACGTTTGAACCATCGCACCGTATGCAATTACCGTGAGGTCCTTACCCTCGCGGACAACATTCGCCTTGTCGAGCGGCACGGTATAGGCTTCTTCAGGAACTTCACCGCGAATGGAGCGATAGAGCTTCATATGTTCGAGGAAAATGACTGGGTCATTATCACGAATGGCGGATATTAAGAGTCCTTTTGCGTCGTAAGGGTTGGAAGGGATGACGACCCTGATGCCGGGAGACTGCAGGAACAGTCCTTCCAGGCTGTCGGCGTGCATCTCCGGAGTCTTGACACCACCGCCGAACGGGGACCGGACGACGAGTGGACAGGTAAAGCGACCGTTCGTGCGGTAGCGCATACGCGCAGCTTGCCCTGCGATTTCGTCCATCGCTTCAAATACGAATCCGAAAAATTGAATCTCCGGCACCGGGCGAAACCCTTGCATTGCTAAACCCGTTGCCAGGCCGATAATTCCTGACTCTGCAAGCGGGGTGTCGAACACGCGGTCTTTGCCGTGTTTGCTCTGCAGACCATCGGTGGCACGGAACACGCCGCCGTTATGCCCTACGTCTTCACCGAAGACAAGCACATTTTTATCGCGCCCAAGTTCTACATCGAGGGCGTTATTGATGGCTTGAATCATTGTCATTTGAGCCATGATCACGCTTCCTCCTTACCGGTGTACTCACTCTTTTGTGCCTTCAGAGATTCAGGAAGGACTTCAAACATGCTGTCAATCAGGCTCGGAATGGTCATCTTTGGATACGAATCAGCCTTTTTCATGGCCTCGTTGAGTTCGTTTTTGGCGTCCTCCATGACCTGCTCTTCATCGGCGGGTGTCCAGAGTTTTCTCTGCTCGAGGTAATTGCGGAAACGCACCAATGGGTCTTTCTGCTCCCACTCGTTTTCGAGTTCTTTGGTGCGGTATCGGGTGGGGTCGTCACCACTCATCGTGTGTGGTCCAAAGCGGAATGTCAGCGCCTCAATCAGAGTTGGTCCCTCTCCGGCGCGAGCCCTGTCCACTGCACGTTTGGTCACAGCGTACATCGCAAGAACGTCGTTTCCGTCAACTTGGTATCCCGGAATGCCTGCAGCGACTGACTTTTGCGCCAGGGTTTCGGCAGCCGTCTGGAGTTCAACGGGTACCGAGATGGCAAACTGGTTATTCTGTACAACAAATACAGCAGGGAGCGTAAAGGCGCCTGCGAAATTGATGCCTTCGTAGAAGTCACCCTGAGATGTTCCGCCGTCACCGGTGTATGTGATTGCAACACGTTTTTCGCCGCGCAGCTTGAATGCCATGGCAACGCCTGGTGTTTGCACGTACTGAGCACCGATGATGATTTGTGGCAGCAGGGCATGTAAGTCTTTGGGCATTTCTGTGCCGTGTTGGTGTCCACGTGAGAATAGGACCCATTGATACAGGTTCCAGCCATGGAACAGCAGTTGGGGAATATCACGGTAGCCAGGCAAAATAAAGTCTTCCTTGTTTAAAGCCGCCTGACTGCCAATCATGGATGCTTCTTGACCACCGGCTGGTGCATAAAAGCCGAGGCGGCCTTGGCGCGACAATTTGATGGCCCGTTGATCGATAATGCGGGTATAGACCATGCGTCTCATCAATTCGCGCAATGTGTCGTCTGAAAGGCTAGGCATCAGGTCAGAATCAACGACTTCGCCATCTTTGTTCAGGACTTGTAGGTACGGAGTCTTTTCCGTGTCCAGTACCGTACTCATATACTCACCTCATTGTTTAAGTGTTGGCCACAAAAGAGTGGCTTAGCCGGGTTTTGCCCGTCGTGTCCTTGCCGGAGTTCTGGGTGCGTTGCTTGACCGAATTTAGCGCCCGGTGGCTTTTTACGTACTCGTGGGGCGAGCTCTCTTTTACCCCAGAGTTCAGTGCTCAGTCGCAACGTTTTCATCGAATTTGTGCCGAGTTGTAGTACAGCTCACAAAATGATTATAATACACCTTGTAAATATTGCACTAAGAACTTTAAAATTGTGTGTTTTTACTGTTATATAGTACGCGCTTTGTGTTGTGTAACAGTTTGCTTAAGTAATTGCTACAGTTCACAAGGATCTGCTGCAGTGTTTGTCATCAGGTACAGGGAGGTGCACGTCATGAACAATCCTGACAGTCTATCGGACCCGCGGTATACCCGTCGCGTCATCGAAACACACACGCTTCAGAGTGCCCATTTAAACGAGGATCGAACCCTTAAGATCTACCTTCCTCCCGGTTACGAAGAGAACCCCGAGGCCCGCTATCCGATTGTCTACTGTCATGACGGGCTTGAGTTTTTTACGCATGGCCGCATTGCCACCATCTGCAACAAGCTCATTGACGAAGGCCAGCTTGAACCACTCTTTATTGTAGGTATTGAAGTGCACAAGCAAACCCGAAACGATGATTACGGTCCAGACGGCAGCCGCCACGACGCTTACACAAAGTTTGTGGCTGAAGAATGCGTACCGTTTGTCGAAACGCATTACCGAGTACACGGGGACATCTCTAAGCGGTTCATGGCAGGTATTTCCCTTGGAGCAGCTGCGAGTCTGTCACTCCATCTCCGCTATCCAAATCTGTTTGACCGTTTGCTCCTCTTTTCGGGCGCTTTTTATGAAACCTCGCGAGAGCGGGTGAGGGGTCTTGAATCCATGAATCATCTGACAGCTTATATGGTCGTCGGTCGTCAGGAGACAAGTGTGGACACTGCGCTCGGCGCGTACGACTTCTATCGTGCAAATCAGGTCATGCGTGATTTGTTGCTCGAACGTGGCGCTGATGTTACTTACAAAGAAGGCGATGGAACACACATTTGGGGTTTCTGGCAAAAAGAACTTCCGGATGCACTTTCGTTCCTGCAACGGAAATTGGGTAAGTAAAGGGACAATTGACAGACAACTTGCATACTCTGATGCTACAAACCCCCGGAGAGAGCGGCGTCAAAAGCGCGTCGGTCTCTCAAATTATCCATATGGATGTTTGAAAATTCAAACAAACCCTGGTGGACTGGGGGAATTTGGCCAAGAAGGCCACGAATATAGTGAAATAATAACGATTTGCTGTACCACACTGCGTGGTCTGTCTTGGATGAACTGGAGATGGGAAAAGTCGCTGGTCAACCAAAGGGCTGAATCATCTGCCCTGACTGGAAAGGGGATGCGACGATGGACTTTCTCGAACGTCTAGGCGCTTTTCGGGCTGAAGCAGAGGGCTTGCGCTGGGAAGGCAAATTCGCAGACTATCTCGAACTGATAAAGGCTGACCCAGGTGTCGCAAAGACAGCGCATGCCCGCGTATATGACATGATTGCCGCGGCCGGAATCACCGTAGATGATGATGGCCATCGCCACTACAAGTTTTTTGAAAAAGAGATTTTTGGACTTGATGAACCGCTCGAGCGCTTGGTTGAGGAGTACTTTCACGCAGCTGCACGAAGGCTCGAGGTCAGGAAGCGCATCTTGCTGCTGATGGGTCCTGTCAGCGGCGGCAAGTCCACCTTGGTCACCATGCTTAAGCATGGACTGGAACAGTTCAGCCGAACACCAGAAGGAGCCCTGTACGCGATTGCAGGCTGTCCGATGCATGAGGAACCGCTCCACTTGGTGCCTCCAGAGCTGCGGGGTGAACTGGAGCAGGAATACGGCGTCAAAATTGAAGGTAATCTGTGTCCGTCTTGTCAGATGCGGCTTGAAACGGAGTACGGCGGAAGAATCGAAGACGTGATGGTCGAGCGAATTGTCTTGTCAGAGGATAAGCGTGTCGGTGTCGGGACGTTTAGTCCATCGGATCCCAAATCCCAAGACATTGCCGACTTAACCGGCAGCATTGATTTCTCAACGATTACAGAATACGGTTCTGAATCAGACCCACGCGCCTACCGATTTGACGGCGAGCTCAACAAGGCCAACCGCGGTTTGATGGAGTTCCAGGAGATGTTGAAGTGCGACGAGAAATTCCTCTGGCACTTGCTTAGCCTGACGCAAGAAGGGAATTTTAAAGCAGGCAGGTTCGCGCTCATCTCCGCGGATGAAATGATTGTGGCTCATACGAATGAGTCCGAGTACCGTTCCTTTATTGCAAATAAGAAAAACGAAGCCCTGCAGTCCCGCATGATTGTCATGAACGTGCCGTACAATCTGCGCGTCGACGATGAAGTCAAAATATATGAAAAACTCGTGCGGCAAAGTGACTTGCAGGGTATCCACATTGCCCCGCATGCGCTCAAGACGGCGGCGATTTTCTCCATCCTGACGCGCATCAAGGAGCCGAAAAAACAGGGCATTGATTTGGTCAAGAAGCTCTATTTGTACAACGGTCAATCCGTCGAGGGTTTGAAGGATACAGATCTCAAGGAACTCCGCGGGGAGTACACGGACGAAGGGATGTCAGGTCTTGACCCGCGATATGTCATCAACCGCATCTCGACGGCACTGATTAAACATGACACCAGCTGTATCAATGCACTTGACGTTCTGCGGGCGCTGAAGGATGGCCTCACACAACACGCCTCCATTTCTGCGGAAGACAAGGAGCGTTTGCAGAACTTTATTTCCCTAGCACGTCAAGAGTATGACCAGATGGCAAAGACCGAAGTTCAGAAGGCGTTTGTTTATTCATTCGAGGAATCTGCGAAGACGCTGCTCGAGAACTACCTGGATAATGTCGAGGCGTACTGCAGTTGGCAGAAGCTGCGCGATCCGCTGACAGGCGAAGAGGTCGATCCCGATGAGAAGTTGATGCGCTCGATTGAAGAGCAGATTGGCATCTCCGAGAACGCCAAAAAGACCTTCCGCGAAGAGATTTTAATTCGCATCTCCACATACGCACGGCGCGGGAAGCGGTTTGATTACCACTCCCACGACAGACTCCGTGAAGCGATAGAGCGCAAGCTGTTTGCGGACCTGAAAGACGTCGTGAAAATTACGACTTCGACGAAAACACCAGACGAACAGCAACTGAAGAAAGTAAACGAAGTCACAGCACGATTGATGGATGAACACGGGTACTGCCCGGTTTGTGCCAATGAGCTTCTACGGTACACGGGAAGTCTGCTGAACCGCTAGTCTGGACGGCTTGGCGCGGGACCGGCACGGCATGACCCGAGTGGCAGTTGGAAACGCCAGGCCGTATCAGACGATGCAAGTGAAACGGGACGACAGGTTTCGAGACGGTGGTACTCGACCGATATCAGATGGAATTCTAGGAGGGAGAACGAGATGGCCGGTACCGAGTTCAGCTTGCAGAAAGAGGACTGGTCCCTGCATCGCAAGGGTCAACAGGACCAGGAACGACATCGCGAAAAGGTGAAGCAGGCCATCAAGGAAAACCTGGGTGACCTGATAAGCGATGAAAGCATCATCATGAGCAACGGGCGCCAAATCATTAAGATTCCCATCCGAAGTCTGGAGGAGTACCGATTTCGCTACAACTTCAACAAGGGTCAACATGCTGGCAGCGGTGACGGTGAAAGCAAGGTTGGCGATGTGATTGCGCAAGGAAAGCCAGAAGGACAAGGAGCAAAGGGCCCAGGTAAGGGCCAGGGCGCAGGGGATTCACCGGGAACAGACTACCTTGAAGCTGAAGTCAGCCTGGAAGAAATTCAGGCCATGCTCTTTGAGGAGCTGGAACTGCCAAATTTAGCCCCAAAGACGCCAGACAGAGTCACAGTCGACGACGTTGAGTATAAAGATGTTCGCAAAACGGGTCTGATGGGCAACATTGACAAGAAACGGACATTGCTGGAGTCCATTCGCAGAAACCAGAGAGAACAGACAGGCAGGATGCAGATCCTGCCTGACGACCTCCGTTTCAAAACCTGGGAGGACGTGCGAAAACCAGAATCGAGCGCTGTTGTGTTGGCGATGATGGATACGAGCGGATCAATGGATGTTACATAATGTAGTAAGAACCACATGAACCACATGAACCACATGAACCACATGAACCACATGAACCACATGAACCACATGAACCACATGAACCACATGAACCACATGAACCACATGAAGAGCTACGGTGCAACGTGCAGCGACCAGCAGGACCAGCAGTAATATGCAGCAACATGATGCGTTTATGCAGGACTGCCCATGCGCCGAATTTAGCGTGTGGGAAATTTTCTCGGACAAGCTTCCATCTACCTTCACTCGAGTTGACAAAATACCCATAGGGGTATATAACAAATAGAAGATGAACACTAACAATTGAACAAGTTTCATTATGAGCTGGGGAGGTCTCAGGTTTTGAATAACTCATGGATTATTGCAGTCGTAGTTGTTGCAGCATTCTTCGCGTATCGCTGGTGGTCTGGTCGCGGCATCAACAAGCTGACGGGTCCGGCCCTTGAAGCGCGCTTGAAGGAAAAGCCGAACTCGGTCGAAGTCATTGATGTTCGTGAGCCACATGAGTATAAAGGCGGGCACATTGCCGTTGCCAAAAATATCCCACTTGGCCAACTGGACGGAAAGCTTAGCTCCTTGCCTAAGGATAAAGAAGTCGTATTTGTGTGCCGCAGCGGATCGCGCAGCATGATGGCTTGCAACAAGGCCAAGAAGGCGGGATTGCAATCCATTTACAACCTGTCTGGCGGTATGACTGCATGGCACGGTGCGGTTCGGCGGTAAATCATTCGTTGATGAGGGCCGCCGGTTGATGAGGGCCATCACTGGCAACGACTTGAGGACCGATAAACGACCGATACGACCGATAGACGACTGATATAGGAAGGTGAAATCATGTTGATTTCTGAGCAGAACAGAAAGGCCATTGGCGACCGTTTCGCCGAACTGAAGCAGCCTGTCGTGATGCAGTATTTTGAGTCAAACCTCGACTGCCCGCTCTGCGGCGAGATCAAGCAGTTACTCACGGAACTTACAGAGATTAATCCATTGCTGACTGTGGAAGTCTTTAATGTGTACACCGATGAAACGCTTGCCAAGTCCTTAAACGTGGATAAAGCACCGACCATCGTGTTGACGGATGACACGCATCAAGATTTCGGGATCCGTTTTTATGGTGCCCCCAGCGGCTACGAGTTTGCCACGTTGCTCGAGGATATTTTGATGATGTCGGCACGGGACTCCGGGCTCTCTGCGAACACCCGCAGCAGGCTCGCAACACTCCAAAATCCAGTGGATCTGAAGGTGTTTGTGACACCGACCTGTCCGTATTGCCCGGCAGCTGTGCGCTTGGCTCACCAGTTTGCTTATGAGTCATCCTTTGTTCAGGGAGCCATGGTCGAAGCCACTGAGTTCCCGGAATGGGCCAACCAGTTCCAGGTGTATGGCGTACCAAAGACAATTGTGAACAATATCGAGTCGCAATCGGTTGAAGGTGCTGTGCCAGAACAGATGTTGCTTGACGAAGTAATGAAGGTCGCCAGTTAAGAGGCAGCCATCTTGCAAGCAGCCCAGTAACGAGGCAGGCATCCTAGTGTAGCCTCGTGAGTCGGCGGCAAGTGAGTCGCAGGCAGTAACGATGCTGGCAGTTATAAGGCGAGATTGTCGAGGGGTTCGGTCCGCATGTCGGATCGGCCCTTTTTTGCATTTCTGCCAGTCCTAACAAACAGACAACCTCTCACCGCATAGGGTTAAGTAAGGAGGGGGTATATGGAGAAGCGAACACAGCATGTTTCGATGGAAAGCCCCAATGTGGCCTCTGTCGAGTCAGCGTCGATTGCAGACTGGTTTGCAGCTGAAATTGTGCGATGGACTCGACTGGAGTATGACACCGACGTGAAGGTGGAATTGTTAGAGCAGTCCCTGTCACAGGAATCGTCAGAGGAATCGTCACAGGAAGAGGGGTGACGTTTTTGGAGCGGTGTGCGGTGTATGCGCGCGTCAGTACAGACATGCAGGGAGAGAGTCTCGACAACCAGGTTGACTACGCACTTGAATATATCCGTAGGCTCGGTCCGGAGTACCAACTGGAAGATGCGTGTGTGTACACCGATTTCGATCAGAGTGGTTACTACACGAGGTTCCTGCAACGCCCGGCAATTCAACGGGCCCTCGACGATGCCAGAAAGCGGCGCTATGAAGTCATTGTGTTTAAGGAAATCAGCCGCATCAGTCGTGACCAAGCTGAGCATATCGAGATCGTCAGCCGATTCACACAGTCCGGCGTCCGTATGATTGCCATCAATGACAATTTGGACAGCAGCCGTCCGGAGACACTCGATTTGCTTGGAATTCACTCTGTGATGGCGGAAATGGAAAGTAAGCGCATTTCCTCGCGTGTGTCATCCGGCAAAAAATCACTTGCAAGGCGCGGTTATTGGATTGGTGAACCGCCGATTGGATATGTAGTGAATAAAGACACGAAAAGGCTTGAGGAAGACGCAGCGTTCAGTGCCATTCCGCGGCTTATCTTCCAGCTTTACACGGAAGAAGGACTCGGGACCCTGCGAATCGCCGAGTTCTTGAACGCGCGCGGAATGGTCACGAAAAATGGGAAACGGTGGTCTCGCGTGACCGTAAATAGGGTGTTGCGCAATCCCGCTTACACAGGGGACGTCGTGTATGGCCGTACACGCAATCTTCTCAAGCGAACCTTTGACGAGTCAGGCTATACGAAATCTCATGGTCGGGCAGCTGTTGCTATGGAGGATTGGGTTGTTGTCCACGGCGCACATTTACCACTTGTCGACAAGGAGACATTCGACAAGGCGCAGACCATCTTGGCAGGGAGAAGCCGGGTTAATCCGCGAGCGACGCGCCACCCATTGACAGGTATTCTCATCTGCGGCAGGTGTGGTGCAGGGCTGATTTGCCAACGCCAAACTCGGGGTGACAAGGTTTACCGCTATTACTGCTGCAGCAATAAGTTTAAATATGGCAAGGACGCATGTACGCAACCGAACATTCAGGCGGACGAGATGGAACGCACAGTTTGGGAATGGATACTGCATCAAATAGAACGTCATTCTGATAATGTCTGCTTTCACGTGACCCGAAAAACTGCGTCGCGAGTTCAAGACCAGCGCAGGCAGGTGAGCGTGCGCAAGGCACTGGAAAAGGCACGCAGGGGACTGGAACGACTGCTCACGGAGACGGAGATATCCGAAGAGACGTTCCATCGACTAAAGAGCAACTACACAAACACCATTACAGCGCTCGAGGAGCAGATGGAAGCTGCAAAGCAGGAACAGCTTGCGCTTCATGGTCAGGCACCACATCCTGTTCCTGGAGTCGTGTCAGCACAGACGGTTTTGAACCGGTTGCGGCAATTGGATCCGTTAGAGGAGCAAAGCGAACTGAGGAGGTTGCTACACTCGATTATCCAATGCATTACAGTTGACGGGTATACAGCGACAGACGTGGAACTGCGCTACAACGTGTGAATTACACAATTTTGATACTTGCACATCGATGGGGCTGTTTGAAAAATACTGCGCGCGCACATTCTTTTTCTGGATGACACGCTTCCTCAAAACCAAATACGAAACGGTTCAAATTCGCTATATCGCCCATCACACAGAGGCGAAGGAAGTCAGCGAGGACCACTTCTTTAACCGTGGTGAAAGCGGCGGCACCATTTGCTCATCAGCGTACGAAAAAGCATTGCAGATTATTGAGAAGGACTATCCAAGGGACTACTACAACCTGTACCCGATCCACTTTTCTGATGGTGATAACCTCACGTCAGACAACGAAAAATGCGTGAGGTATGTCAAGGAACTGTGCGACATGTCACAGATGTTTGGGTACGCAGAAGTGAACCAGTACAACCGAAGTTCCACGCTCATGAGCGCATACGGTAAATTGCGTCACCCGGATTTCCGGACAGCTGTCATCCGTGACAAATCGGGTGTGTACGAAGCCCTGCGAATGTTCTTTTCGGCAAAACAAAGCGGGGTGAAACCTGCATGAACCAGGCAGAGATGGAAGACCTGCAACAGAGCATCGACAAGATGATGGAGATAGCTCAGGGTTTTGGTCTCGATTTTTATCCAATGCGATTTGAGGTTTGTCCTGCCGATATCATCTACACGTTTGGCGCCTATGGGATGCCGACACGTTACAGTCACTGGAGTTTTGGTAAAGCGAATACCCAAACACATGAAGCATACGCAGTAGCATTAGGACATGAAGCCGGGATGCGTCGGCAGGATACGTTCGCCGAACAAGGCTGCAGATGCCACATCGGCGGTGATTATTTCGAGGACAAAAAATAACGCAACTAGAACTACCTTTGTGTTTTATAATAGAATTCAGAAATTTCACGCGCCAGCAACGAAGGTACGAAGGTACGAAGGTACGGGAATTCTGCGACGGGACGGGAGAGACCGGGATGGAAATGGAAGAAAAACGAGCAATTCAACCAGACGATTTGTACAAGCTTCACGCGCTAGCCGAACCGCAGATAGCGAGCGGGGGGCAGTTTATCGCCATGGTTGTGATATCGGCTGATGAAGAACAGGATGGGTGCCTGTATGACCTTCATTTCATAGACCGACACTCCGGACAAGTCAGCATTATCTCTTCGGGGGCTAACAAAGTACGTTCGCTGCGCTTCTCGCCGGATGGAACAAAGTTGGCATTTATCGTGACGCAAGAAGATAATGAAGAACATGTATATGTGGCGGAAACCGCCAGTCTGTCCATTCTGTCGAATTGGAGTTTGAACGCCGAAACGCCTTCGGAAGCGGAGCACACGGCGTGTCGAGACCTGTTTACACGAAAAAAATTGGCAGGTGAACTGTACTGGATTCCGGACGGAACAGGCCTGGTGTTGGCAGAAGTGTCAACCACAGTACCTGATGTGAAAGAGTATGCGAACGTTTACTTTAAGACAGACGGCACCGGGCTGCTTCGCGCGGTGAAGACGCACTTTTGGTGGGTCCCACTCGCGGGGGAACCGAGGAAGTTCTATACAGAGGAAAGCGGCATCGGATGGATGGCGGTCTCGCCAAACGGCGATGAAATTGCTTTTACGCGGCAAAAGTTCCCTGACACCGGATCGTGGGAGGCTGATATCTATCTTGTCAATCTCGAATCTGGAACGAAGAGACAGTTGACTGAGAGTGAAGGCCCCATCCGCTCGATTACGTACTCATCAACAGGTGGTTCGCTCATCTGGATAGGGCACCAGAGTTCTGCGAGTTACGGAACAGAATCCCTATGGATGACGGACCTTGAGAGCGGCCGATCACGTCCCCTGTTGCCCCACTTCGACAGACCGACTGGGGTTATTCAGAAAGGCGACGTGTCGCCCGTGAACAGCAGCGATAAACCTGTATTATCGGCTGATGGGCGGTCAGTGTATTTTGTCGCACAAGACGGTGGTCCGACCCACGTGTATAAACTCACCATCGACAACGGCGCACTCGTCCGCATGACGGGCGATACTGAGCGGTGTGTAAGCCATTTCTCCGTATCTCCAGAAGGGGATGTCGTGTTCGTGTCGAGCACACAGGCAAAGCCTGAGGAGTTGTATCTGCTCCACGGTGGCCGCGAGGAGCAACTGACAGGTATCAATGAAGCCTTCTGCAGGCTTGTAAGTGTCGCGCAAGCGGAACGCATGGTATTTGAAGGTGCAGACAACTGGCCTATCGAAGGATGGCTGATGCTGCCGCCAGCAAGCGCTTCTACGGCCCAGCAGGCGCCGTACCCGTTGGTGGTTGTCGTTCATGGCGGACCGCATGGAGCGTTCGGTTGTGGTTTTACGCTCAAACATCAGGCCTTGTGCGGCTCAGGGTTCGCGGTTCTGTACGTAAATCCTCGCGGCAGTCAAGCCTATGGTACGGACTTTGCGGCTGCAGTGATTGGTGACTGGGGTGGAAAGGACTACATTGACATCATGAACGCGGTCGATAAGGTGGTGTTGGACGGATTGGCCGATGCCGCTTGCCTCGGTGTAACAGGGTACAGCTATGGGGGATTTATGACAACGTGGATGATTGGACATACAGACAAATTTCGTGCAGCAGCCCCCGGCGGTTGCGTATCAAACCTCATCAGTTTCCAGGGAACCAGCGACATCGGAAAACATTGGGGGCCGAAAGAGCACCTCGCTGATGTGTACGATGGCTTTGCAACACTCTGGTCTCACTCACCCATCGCTTACGTGAAAAACGTCACCACACCAACGCTCTTGTATCATGCCGAGGGAGATGACAGGTGCCCAATTGGCCAATCCGAGGAATTCTACACGGCCCTTCGTGATTTAGGGAAAGAGGCTGTGTTTGTTCGCTATCCTGGGGGCAGTCACTCGTATAGTACCACGGGCAAACCCAGTTACAGAGTGGACACAAATGAGCGCCTGAACCATTGGTTTCGAGACAAGTTGCGGACTCAATAAGGCGCATCGCTCTCTGCAACTGTCACATCGTGCTCTATCTACGACCATGCCCCAATTCAGCTACTTATCATGAATTGGGGCATGGGGCAAGTTCGAAGATGTGACCATTGAAATGTGGGTGCACGGACTGACCCCACGGCTATTTCGACGTCGAAAGGAATCAGACAAATTAGTCAGAATAATATGTATATAGATTAGTGGACTTCTTCATCACTCAGTGGGCTTCTTCTTTGCTCAGTGGACTCTTCTTTGCTCAGTGTACTCTTCTTTGCTCAGTGGACTTCTTCTTTGTCACGGCAGTGGTACGTTTTTATCCGAAAACGCAGGGAGATGGGCCATAACATGCCAAAGATGATTTTCATTTATGACGAGCCAACGGATCGAAGGCGTTTTGACAAAGCCCACGAAAAGGTCTTTGCGTGGACAAAAAGCACACCAGGAGTGGTGGGGGCATCGTACCGCAAGGTTGTCGAAGCTCAAAATGCAGGGACGTATGCTCCGTATCTAGTCGTTGAGATTGACTATGAGTCGATGGAGCATATTCAGCGGGCGTTTGAGCTTGCGAAAGATCCGGAAGCGCTGGAGGACGCGAAAATCCTTCGCACCTACCTGCCAAGGTCAAGAACAGTACTGGTCACCGAGTGAGTGCCATCGCGCCCTCAAGTTTGGGATCCGTTGGGCAGCGGTTTCTAGCTTTCCCACATTGAGTCGCCGATAGCGAGCCGGGAACGCGTTATTCACCCTACCCGAAACAGGTCCAAGTGGAAATAGCGCGCTCGTGACGCGTTATTCACTGAAGCGGATGGAAATAACGCGTTCACACGGCGTTATTGGGTCAATGGGTGAACATAGCGCTTCCACAGCGCGCTATTTCTGTCAGCGTTAATAGACCCAATCGGAAATAACGCGCAGAGGGCGCGTTATTACGAATTACTGTCCAAGACCAAGACAAAGACCAAGGCCACGTACGCTTACGCATCCACGACGCGTGGGGGCCCCCAGACATAGTGAAAAAGGCGTGCCCCGAGGCACGCCTTCAACATCTGAAAGCTCGATGAACGCAAAGCTCACGTACGATATCATCAGGAGGGGTTGGGGCTGGCCTCAGCCAGGTCGCAAATTCTAATCTGATGATTTCGACACGGACCCGACATCCCGATTTATAATGAGATGGACGAAGTCAGCATCGGGGGATAAGACGACGGGAGTTGGGCGGTATGAAGAAGTTTTTCGCGCAACCGGTGGTCATCGTGGTTATCATCGGTCTCGTATCTTTAATTGTCGTAGGAATAATTGGTTCACAGTATTCGTGACACCCAAATCAGTCCTGCACCTGATCGAGTCGAAGGGCGCGTTTGTGCACGGTATGGTACCATTTCCGATTCCGCCTCGTAAAATACGCTTGCAAGCTGACTGGGCCCCATGTCCACAGGAAAATCGGAACGAGAATGAGTCCCACATATGCTCGCCAGTTGATGCGCTCCAAAATGAGTGCCAAGGGCATCTCCAGGAACAAAATGACCGAGATCCACATCCAGATGGGTTGCGGGATAAGCTGGACAACGTGTAATGAAAACACCTTGTCGACCATTGGCAGGTTGAACAAAAACAGCATGATGGACATTGCAAAAACGATAACGGATCGCACAGGTTGGAACAGGTACACAGCCATGTCAAATTTCATAAAACGTCGTTCTTTTACACTTTCCTTAATGAGTGGAACAATGTACTGCTTCGCACAGTTAAAGTGACCTTGCTGCCAGCGCAGCCGCTGATGAAATGACGCCATGAAGGTGACTGGCTTTTCGTCGTAAACCTTCGCGTCATGCGCCCAAACCGGAACTATGCCGTTCTTCACGCAGCGTACACCAAACTCCAGGTCTTCCGTAAGCCCCGTTGCTTCCCAACCAATCTCCCGCAGGAGCGTTCGGTCAATACAAAGTCCGGTTCCGCCGAGTGCACATGACAGTCCCAGCCGACTTCGAGCATGTTGCCACATGCGATTATCGTACCAATAGGAGAGCGCCAACGATACGCTGACCCAGGAGTCAAAGGGGTTCTTCACGCCAAGGTAGCCCTGAATAACTTGATGACCGGCGCATAATTTGTCGTTCATGATAGCCAGAAAATCAGGATGGACAAGGTTGTCTGCATCGAACATTAGGAGTGCGTCGTACTGCGCACCACTGTCTTCCAATTGCTGAATCATCCATTCAATCGCATAACCTTTGCCAATTTTCTCGTCATTGGTGCGTTCGTGGATGATGGCGCCGTGATTGCGGCCAACGTCTGCTGTATGGTCGGTGCAGTTATCCGCAATCAAGTGGATATCAAACAAGGTGCGCGGATAGCGCTGTGCCTTGATGCTGTCAATCAAAGGTCCGACAACGCGCTCTTCGTTATGAGCGGGAATAATCACTGCAAACCGCTTCTGCGGTTGGTGAGTAATCTTTTCCTTGCGATGGACAATGCCGAAAATGGATATGGCAAACTGATACAGTGCAATAAGTAATGTTAAAATCTGGGTAACGGAATAAACGAGATCGAAAACACCGTTTACCAGGAACATGAAAGTCCTTCTTTCTGAGGTCCAGGCTGAGTGCAGTACAAGAGGCTTTAGACTCAGACCTTGGCAGTCGGGATGTCGAGCGACTGGTCAATTTGTTCGTCAATTCATTAGTCATTTCATAGTACTTGTCCCTAAAGACGAACGCATATACGGACGTCTTATCGCCCTAATTAGCTTTTTGTGCGTAGAGCCCAAACAACGATGCCAATGGCGGCCAATAGGCACAGTAAAATTGAACCTAAGGAATTTGTGAGGCTGATGATGTCTTTCATCAAAACACCTTCTCTTAGGCACGAACGAGTGCTTTTTGTAACCGATAACGCAGGGTAAATCCTCCCACAATCCATGCCGCAAGCAACACAGCTGAAACAATTCCAGAAAGAGCATACAATCCATGCATACTTATAGGCAAGTGCAAACTGCCGATGACAGAAGCCGGAATAACAAACAACCCAGAGATGATTATAAGCCTAAGATGCACTCTTGTGACCATCCAAGCCAGTGCAAAAAGGCCAAACACTGCCAAAATAGTCTCAAAAGCAATGTGCCAGTGCACGAGTGCACCTCCGGAAAGACCCTGACTAAGGAGCAAGTCAAACATTGTCAGCATCACCCAAGCTTTCCGGTGGGTTGGTGGAATGCTTACCAGCCAAAGCGCCGCGGCGATCATCAATATCAGCACTCCGAGGACGCCTAAGTAGAGTATCAGTGGTCTAACGACGAAGATGTTGAGAAACGTCACGGACAGCGCCCAGAATGCCAGAACGGCCCAGTCCCTCGACTGGAGTTTCGTTACTGTCGCTGTTGTGGTACTTTCGTTTGCCAATCCTAATTCTGGTTGTCCCCACACAAGAAGTAATGACATCACGAGGAAATACGTGAGAGACATAGGTGCATATTCAAATACATTTTCGAATCCGCTGTGGATAAGGACTGACAAGAGCCCCGTCAATCCCCCGAGGAACACAATTCTCTTCTTGCCTGATATCATTCGCAGTCGAACCCACAGGTCTCGGAGCAGCGTCGCATGCATTGCAAAAAATAGCGTCAGACCGACAAGCCCGACTTCACCAAGCGTCTTTGCATAGTAGTTGTCGGAGTAAAGACTCAAGTGGTGGAGCGTTGCCATAGCGCCGCCATAGCGACCAGGCCCTACGCCAAACAAGGGATTTTTCTGCATAAATACAAATGCTTGATGCCATCTCGCTACGCGCCCGCCGTGCGCTGACTGTGCCCAATAAGCGGGTGACAGCACATCAACAATCCGGCGATGAATGGCAGGCACTGCGAGCGCCACCAGCGTCACCAACGGCAGCAAAATCAACAACCGTCTTGCAAAGAGCGCAACAACGATGACAAATGCGAGCACGAGGGAGAACCATGCCGCCCGAGAAAACGTAAATAACAGCGTCATTCCACAGGCGAGAGACCCAATTCCGAACATCCACTTCCGCCAACGATTAGACTCGTAGACCACAAGTGATAGCACAATGGGAAGCATTAAAGCCATGTACGCCCCGAGTTCATTGCAACTGATGAGCACGGAGAAGACACGGGTGCGCAGATGTTCACCTATGTCCATCCAGGAGGCCGGAACCGGCGTTTTGGTAATGTACTGATAAACACCGTGAATTCCTATTAAAATAGCCGTTACAGATGCCATGTAAAGCAGTTTTTCTACATCCCTCTGCGAAATGACAAATGGGATGAGCAGACCAAAAAAGATGTAGTACACATCCATCCGATATCCCGCGATAACTAACAGCGGCTGCCCAAAGTTGGAAAACACCAAGGCAAGCCCATAGATAATAAAATACGTTGCGAACTTTGACCATGTGACCGTATGCGGTCGACTTCCGCCAAAAAGACGTGGGATTGCCGCGAGCAGCAGAATCACCAGCACCAGCTTGTCCCAGAGGGAACCAAGAACTGGTACAAAGTGCCGAAGTCCGAAGTCAATCACAGGGAAAGCGGTCAGTGCATACATGGCCCCCATGGCAGCCCGCGTATTATCTATTCTTATGCGGCTTGCGAAGTTCGTAGTTCTCAGTTTCATTATCATCGCTAAAATTTGGCCTCTTGTGTTCATTTTGTGGTGATTTGGTGTAGATAGACTGCTAAGTCAATGCCAATTCGTATTCATCATACTCCATTCGCCAAAGGAACAGGACATCTGAAGCCCGCGGTCAGTGTTTGAAGACGTCACGCGTGCCAGATGATGTGTGGGTCTTGCCCCTTTGGCGTTACGATGATGGTGTCGATTGCAGCTCGCAGCACATCGCGTTGCTCGTTCCATGTCATGAGACTCCAACCTTCTCGGATGAGGGCTGTTGGCTCTTCGAAACCATTCATCTCCGTATTCGGTCTCTGCAGCTCCAATTGACCAATTCGGTTCTGAATCAAATGTTTTTGCTCCTCCAGCTTGTTGGTTCGGGCCTTAAGCATAGATGCATCAATTGTCTCATCCTCGAAGGCGTCGTACCACCTCTCGAGCCTTCGTTCAATCTTTCGTGCCTCCATTTTCAAACTCTGCAGCGTGTCTGACGTTTCAGCGGACATCACTCGCTCGGTGTCTTGTACGTGTCGGAGTTCGGCTTCATCGAGTACCGCAGTAAAAAGTTGATGAACAACCCATTGTTCAAGGTCGTCCTGATTGCGGTAGCCAACCTGGCAATGTTCAAACGAGGTTCCACGCGGCCGATGATGTTGATTTTTGCAGGCGTACAAGCGGTACGTTTTCCGTTTTCCCCTTCCGTTGCGCCGAATGACGTGAATGAATGGGCTGCCGCAGAGAGCGCAGCGAAGCAGGCCGGTCAGCAGGTATTCACCAGCAGAAACTTTACGTTTCATTCGCCTCTGCATCTCCTGTTGCACCATATCAAAAGTTGCAGAATCGATGATGGGTTCAGCGATCTCGCTGGACAACACATCGCCAAAAACCGACTCTCCGATGTAGAGGCGGCGTTCCAACATGTCGCGAATGGTACCGTGCTGGAATGTCCGTTCGTTTGTTTTTGATGCCATCCACCCTGCGAGGTCGCTGAGTGAGCTTCCGCGAAGGTAGCGACGAAACAGTTCGCGAACCAAGTCGGCTTGCAGAGTGTGGATGTCCAATTTCCCCGTTGTGTGATTGTACGTGTATCCGAACGGAACACGTCCCCCGGGCCACTTGCCTGCTTTTACGCGTTGACGCAGTCCGGTCGTGAGTCTGTCGACGATGGTGTCTCGTTCCAACTGGGCGAACACGGCCAAAATGCCAAGCATGGCTTTGCCGAGCGGGCTTGCCGTGTCAAATGGTTCTGTTGCGCTTTTAAAACTGACATTGTGCCGTTCAAACTCATCTTCCAGAAGATATAGTACATCTCTTTGTTTCCGACTCAATCTGTCGAGTTTGTAGACGACAACGACGTTTACGATTCCGCTGTGCACGTCGTGCAGGAGTCTCTGTAGGGCCGGCCTGTCCAGATTGGTACCGGTGCAGCCATCGTCGATGTAGAGGCGGTGGTTATCCCAACCCTGAGATTTACAGTAAGCCACCAAACGCTCTTTCTGATTGTCGATGCTGAAGCCGTGTTGCGCTTGTTCGTCTGTTGAGACACGACAGTAAAGAGCAATCGTCATTGAAGCCATCTCTGAAGGCATAGAAGAAGGCGCTCCCCGGTAACTGTCATATCGCCAAATTGCACAGGCTTTGTAGTTCATCCATACGAAAGCGATGTGAGCGATATGACCATCGACTGGTGCGCCGCAGAAGTGGGCCGAGAAAGTACGCTGGGAGTCGATAATGGGTAAGTGGATAAGCCTCCGATACATACGATGAAGTGGGGGTGGTGAGATGTCACAGGTACGTCTCAGTGCAAAGGCCACGAGCATTATATACCCAATTTGTACAGCCGCTTTGCGCCGTGAATTTGCAAGCGAAAGACCGGTATCTCAGGCATTATCGCATCCATTATCCGACGCATTATCCGACGCAGCACCCGACGCATCACTCGCCCCGTCACCCGCCCAGTCACTCGACCAGTCACTCGACCAGTCACTCGACCAGTCACTCGATGAAGCATCGGACCGGCGGTCTGCAAATGGCACGGAGAGCGGTACTGTGATGATAGAGAAACCACATCCAAAGTCGGTGAAGGAGTAGAGGATGACACTCCGTTTGCGCAGGCAGGGGAAGGTAGATGTACAAGTGGGCTACAGGGCACGTGCCCGTTTGATAATGATGCCAACGAGCAGGCCCAGAGCCGGTACGCCAATGTTTAAGACCGGGAGTACGAACGGTTGAACGATGCGGTCAGGGTACTCGATGGTACTCGCAATGATTGACGGAGGTATGGCGGAGATGATGAGCGCAGCCAGGGATATAGCAACCAGGCTCACACGCAGGTTTACGCCGATAAGGTCGGTTGTCACCTGAGCAGATACCCATAAGTAGAGTGCAACCCGAATGAATGCACTAAAGAACCAAAGTACAACGATGATTGCATCGACATTTTGAACAAAGTCGGCAATGGAAATATAGCGGGCCAAGGTGAAAAATGGATTCCACATTTGAGCGGGTAAGGTTGGACCAAAAGTTGCTGACACCTCGAGCGTAGTTAGCATTAAGATGAGCCCCGCAACGCCGGTTCCCCACACTCCTGCCATTTGTGATTTCTTGTCCGTTAGATATGGGTAAATGACCATCAGAATCGTGCTCTGTGCGAGAAACGAGGTTGCAGGTAGGGCGCCTGATATCACGGATTGCATCATGTGCGGCTGAACAATCGGCAGTAGATTGCTCAGGGTACGGAGTCGAAAAGCCATCAACGTCACAAAAAACAGTGCGGCCAGCACGAGGGGGGTAATCACTTCACTGCACCTTGCCAGCGATTCAATGCCCCCCATAATCCCGGCAAAAGCTGACAGCACAGCCAAGCAAACGAGTACAACGAGAAACGGCGTGTCGTATAACTGTAGTGCTGGCATGGTAAAGTCCACCACCTGCCGCATAGCCAGTCCCGTGACAACAATCCACTGCACCGCGTACAAAGTGACCAGAGGTACGCCAAGAAACGGAGTAAACACTTTCTTTAAGCAACTGGCAAACGACTGATTTGGAAACAGGCGGCTCAGGCGTATTCCAATATAGGCGATAACCATGCTTGCTCCGGTCGCAATTCCAATCGACATCCAGGCATCCTGGTGTGCTTTCTGGACCGTCGGTGAAATCATAGCCATCAGTGACATGCCGACGTCAAACGTCGTCATCAAAAACAGGATTTGAATGCCGGATATCTTCTGCATCGTCTACCTCACATCTCTACGTGCTGGTGCAGTGGAAGACCTGCTTCGCCAACCGTCTTGATATGGACGTCAACATACACATGAACTGTCGCGTTGCTGAATATCTCTGGCCACGCATCGGACAATCGAGGAAAGAGCAACGGATAGCGCATCTGGCAAGCCCTATCGAAACGAAAAATGTCGGTGTGGTATTCGTTTTGCACCCGACGGATAAGGCGTGAAACGTCGCTTGCAATTTGATTGTCGAGTGCTGTTTGAACTTGCAGGCGCGATGCTTCTTTCATTAAGTCAAGTTTTGCATTATTTTCACCAATGCGACCGTCTCCGGAAAGGTAAACAGAGACCGTCAAATGCCGATTTTGCAACTTGGGGACAAGTTTAGACTTCAAATGGTTGACGTAAACGCTGACGTATTGGTCCGTTTTCGGAATGCTAACTGCCAGCGTCTGATGGGTCAGGCTGCCGACCTCCCAAAAGCGATAGACGGTCTCCATATAATTAATTGTCCCAACCATATGCAGGTGCTTATCGAATACGGCTCTGCCCGCAAATCTCAGCTGTTCATCGCCAATTTCAGAGGCATAATCATCAGGACGAGACTGTATCTCGACAAGCGGCAGTGTGGGACAAGATGTCTTGCTTGATGCAGACATCAGAAAGTCCACAAATGTGCTTCCAGGCTGCCCACCCCCGACAACAGTTCGAGACTTGAGGGCCGCAATACTCGGCAGTTTTTCAACTTGGGAAGGAATCTTGAGTACGTCGCTGCCGCGGGCGCCTTTGACGATAGACAGATCCGTTCGGATTCGAGAGTCAGGAGCTCTGGTGAATTCATCAAGGATCTCTTGTAGACCGTGTTCCGCAGTGGCCTGGCCAATGAAAATGTTTCGCCGATGCCCGATGAAGATATACCTCGGGAGACGGGTCTGTAAGACTTGGGCCGCTTGCAAGACGGTTTTTCCTGTCTCACTCATTGTGAAAAATCGGTCTGCAGGCTTTTCCAGGTTGTGCCCGAGGGCACTTGGGTTTGCAAATTGGTCGGTAAGTACGACAAGCCCATTATCGGACACATCGATGGCTGAACTGATGACAAGGGCGCGTGTGTTTAACTCCCGCATGTCCCAACAACCGGTCGTGAGGAAAACGCAGCATAGTGCACAGAACACCAGAGTCAGTGAATGCTGCCTCATTTGCCGCCCCTTCTTGAACGGCCTTTGTTCGGACCGGGCTGCTGTCCCTGAGGGATGCGCTGTTTATTTGCTCCCGATTCGAGCAGCGGGCGGTTCTGAAGCGCCCAGCGCGGGATTCGAAGCAAAGCATCTTGATAGGACGGGCGAACGATGGGGGCAATCGGATCCATATAAGGCACACCAAATGACCGAAGATTGACTTGATGAATCAGTATTGCGAGAAATGCAAACGCAATCCCCAAAAGCCCAAAAACTCCAGCCAGGAAAAGGACAAAAAATCTTAGCAGACGGAAGGAGATGCCGAAGTTGTAGCGGGGGATGGCAAACGACGCAATCCCTGCAGTTCCGACCATAATGACGACGGGAGCGTCGACTAGACCTGCTTCAACGGCTGTCTGACCCAAGACCAGAGCACCGACAATGCTGATGGCTGAACCAACGGCCTTTGGCAGGCGGACACCAGCTTCACGTAAGGCTTCGAAGACAAATTCCATGAGGAATGCTTCAATCACCGTTGGAAACGGACTCGGTTCTCGTGCAGCGGCGAAACTCAGCATGAGGTTGGTCGGAAGCATTTGTGGCTCGAACGTCGTCAGTGCGACGTAGGTCGGCGTCAGGAACAAGGAGACGTTGAGCAAGGCGAACCGCAGCCAGCGGATGATGGTTGTGTACATGAATCGTTCGTAAAAGTCTTCTGCGGCCTGGAAACCGCTCCAGAAGGTCATGGGCACAATTAATGCAAAAGGATCTCCATCTACGATGATTGCACATTTGCCTTCCACGAGAGCGGAAATGACGACGTCGGGTCTTTCCGTATTTTGGACTTGTGGATACGGAGAATAAGGGTTGTCTTCAATGAATTCCTCGATGTAATGGGAAGAGACAATGACATCGATGGTGATGTCAGACATTCGGGTTCGTACTTCTCGCAAGACATCGGGGTTGACAATCCCCTCGATGTAGCACAGGACGACGTCGGTCTTCGAAAACTTGCCGATGACAAATGGCTCAATTTTAAAGTCTTTATTCTTGATTTTCCTACGCAGGAGGGCCGTGTTTAAACTCAGGGTTTCCACAAATCCTTCTCTTGGGCCGCGGACGACGGCTTCTGAAATCGGCTCTTGAAGGCTGCGTGATTCCCATTTCATAATTTCAGTGAGGAATGCTTCGGAACATCCATCCGCAAACAGAACCAGTTTGGCGTCAAAAACCGCATCTCGCGCTGCCGCCAATTGGTCTGTTAGCGATGTGTTTCCGCCAGCCGAGCAGGATCTGAGGACGACCTCCTTCACTTGTTTCACATGTTTTATGGGCGTCGTCAGTAAGGACTTCAAGATGACGTTATCGAGCAACTGTACGTCAATTAATCGGCCGATATAGACGAGCAGGCATTCGACGTCTCCTGTGATAAAGATTTTGCGAATGGTGATGTCGTACGCGTTTTGGAATGTGGTTCGAATGTACTCTTCATTCACGGAGAGTCGGCCGCTCACGCTCCGTTGCTCATCCTTTACACTTCTGCTTTGCGCAGAGGGGCCTTGTCTGGATGTGCCGAAAAACATATGGCCATAACCCCTCCTTGCTCTTCTGACGAACAGAGTGTTTCTTAGTTATACACCATTTTCCAGAAAGGCATTCAAAGCTGCGAATACAGCTGAGTATGGGGTGGATGGATGTTCGATTACGGTGACGAATCAATGCCTCACCTCCTTTGATAGGAGGTGAGGCATTGACTGCCTTCATGCCCACGGTTTTTGTGGAGATACGAATCTGCACACGATTTAGAAGTCGCGAGATGGGAGGTGAGATGGTTTGCCAGGACATCCCGGATCGACAACCCTGTTCTGCGTCGAATACTGATAATAGTGCGTGGGGACATTTACGATATGGTATCTGTTGACGTGAATAATCGGATGTATCACCGGAACCTCACGCGGGATGTAACAGTCGTGCATGACATATTGCGGTTGACAAACCATCGGTGAACAACCGTGCTTAGATTTGGGTAAATGTTTCATCGGCGCATACTCTGATGAATAAAGCTGTGTGACCTTCTTCGATGTTTTCACGTGAACCTTTGGGACGTGCATCGAATGGGAATGCCCATATCCGTGACTGATGTCTGCAGCTTGCGAAGATGAAACAGACTGCTTGTGAACCGTGTAGGGGGATGACGGGGACTCCCAGTCATCGGACTTAGAATGCTCGGGAGTCGAATGCTCCGTAGATGAAGCCGATTCGTACTCGTGTGGATACTTGTAGTGCATTTGGCTGTCATGAACTTCCCATTTGCCTTTTTTTTCGGACACGTACACTCGCCCCTTCCTCAAGATACACTACATGTATGAATACCTATTGAGCGAATGCCCTAGTCATTTGACCATACAGGAGATGTGTCCTTAGAAAACAGGCGTCTTAATGAGTACTCAGGCAACATGGTTTGCCTTCTAGCTTCATTGCCTTATAGCTTAATTGTCTTATAGCTTCAATAGGACGTAAGACCCAGGACCAATCAGAGCGATTCCGAGCACGACCGCAATCAGGACAAAATTATATTCCCAACCTCCGTTGTCAATCCAATACCCTTTTGTTCGGTGCACAATCAGGATTGCATCGAGCATCACGATGATGATGAGACCTGCCCCTACTCCTGTCAGAGTTCCGAAAGCAAACAACAATCCGCCGACAAATTCGAAAAGCCCAGCCGCAATACTCCAAAATTTTCCGTGAAAGCCCATGCCAAGAGACTCCAGCCACTGACCAAATCCAACGGGACCATAGCCCCCAAACCAGCCAAACAACTTCTGACTGCCGTGGCCGACGAAGGTCAGACCGATGACCACACGGATAATTAACAGACCTAAGTTGACGAGCGTCATACTGTTGACGTTTGTGTAATCCACAATAAGACCTGCCTTTATCAACGAATTATGCGATAGCGAGCCCGGCGGTAGAGCGAAAATATTTTCATTGTTAAAAGGATACCACTCCCCAAACCTACGCATGAAAGCTATACTTATTAAAGTTACCCACAAACTGCTGCGAAAATTCATAGAATCTTCTGCGTTTCGCTCATGCGATCATCGTTACTGGGGGTGCGGGTGTGTACAATTGCGTGGGTGTCCCGATTGCCGAATATCTCGAGGTTCATCGGAGTGAATTGTTGAACAGCTGGCTAATGAATGTGATTGTCGAAGACGAGGACCCGTATAAGCATAGAATCAGACGGAACGGATCGGCAATGCTCGATTTAGCAATTGCCTGTGTAAGGGCGCTAGATGTAGAGGAAGAAAACCTCAAGTCTCTGGCCCACACAGTAGCTCTTGAACGAATTGAAGCAAACGCCAATATTGGTGACTTCGTCTACAATGTAACGATAGGTCGGAGTGAGATTTTTGCGCATCTAACAAAATTGAGATTGCCGATGGATGAATTGAACTCCGTCTTTCAAAACATTAACCTCTTGTTTGACAAATTTCTCTATTTTTCCGTCCATCATTACTCTGATGTCAAGAGTCAGCAACTGCTCGATAAATCCTCTTTTATTGAACAATCGCACAAGGACAAAATGACCATCTTGGGGCAAATGTCGTCCAGTTTCGTTCATGAATTTAGAAATCCGCTCACTTCCGTCATCGGTTTTGTCCAGCTCCTGCAGCAAAAATACCCAGAACTCGAATACATAGATGTGATGAGCAAAGAACTGAACGAGTTGAAATTTCGAATTAATCAATTCCTTTTGGTGTCTAAAAAAGGCGACGATCATCGTGAGAAGACGTGTTTTCAACTTGCGGCATCTGTGGATGAGACCTTAGAGTTCCTCTATCCAATGATTGTAAGTGCCAATGTTGACATCAATCTCGATGTGGAGGAGCTCACGTATGTTCGAGGCTACCCAGATGAGTTTCGGCAAGTCCTCATCAACATTTTGATGAACTCGTTGGATGCTTTGTCTACATGCCTCGCGAAAATGATATCCATTCGGGGCTTCCAGAAGGGTGGGCATCTCGTCTTAGAAATCGCGAACAACGGCCCCCCGATTCCGAAGGAGATGATTGCCACAATTTTTGAACCGTTTGTCTCAAGTAAGGAGCTGGGGACAGGGATAGGTCTGTACGTTTGCCGGAAGATCATTATGAGCCATGGCGGTATCATTGAATGTGAATCAAACCATGAATATACGACATTTCGCATTACAGTACCTGTAGCATCGTGATTTACATTTTTTGCAGGACGGTTGGGCATGAGGGCGTGGCAAGCCCCTTGTGAAGCGATTGATGCTTGTCGCATAAGCCATATGGATAGACACCATGAGCAGTTACATGGTACACCGTCTTCATAATGCTCGTGGAGTCCGTGCGAGTCACGAGTTCTCGGCATTCAATGCACCAGGAAAGCGGACTTGATTCTGCTTGATATCGATAGTCATTCAATGTGCGGTCTCAACTCCTTAAGGCGCGCGCTCAGGGCGCGCGTTCTTTCTCGCCTGCACATCAGTTACGCGTGTCCCGTACAATCCGCCGCGCATCGTCATGCCAACACCAACTCTTATTCATATACCCTTTTTGCAATGTCGAATGTTGTTGGAATGTGTCGATGACAATATCATTAATAACTTGCCGGCAGCAACACTGCTGTCCGGTGTATTCGCACTGTTGTTCCCTAAAAGCGTTGTTCACTATCACAGTGCGTACCCACTAGTCCTGTGCCGGAAAGTGCAGACCGACAATGACGAGTTCGACTTGTACGAGTGACAGGCCTAAAAAACTGCTGAGATAATTTCGTACGGACGAAAGCAGCTTTGGGGCCGCATCTTGAATGGGGTAACCATATATCGCTTTTACGCGAAGGTGAATCAACGGGACATCACCGAGATTGATAGAGACCTTGTCAACTCGAAAAGCATGATTTTGCTCAGCAATCAGATATAGTATCGAGTCCCGAATCGCACGTGGATGGACGTGGATGGCCCCACCGGCAAAAGGCGGGTTGACAATTGTGCGAGCGAGCGAGGCTTGTGATTCCATGGATGGTCGCGGAGCAAACCGAATCCGCGCCAAGAGGCGCCCCATTTTGGTTTCCTGAATTTTGGTTTCATTAATTGGAATCGCATGCATTCCGTACTGCCGGAGGTTTTGTGCGAGACTGATTTCCTCTCGGCTTATCATTTCTTCAATCGGAACCCAGGTAATGGGGGCTGTAAGACGGAGGTTTGTGCAGATGCGCTCAATCATTTTCCTGGATGTACCGATGACCAGAATCGTACCTTCAGCAGGCACCCGCTCCAGGGCACATCGAACATCTTCTTTGTGGCTTGGGTCTGTAAAAATAGCGCGTTTTACGGCGCCCATTTTGGTTTTCTCGAATTTTGCCGATTCACCTGCGATAATATGGCCGCGCCAAATCAGCAAGCCGTCATCGATAATCCAGTCGGTTTCGAGGGCCTCGGCAATATGCTTGGCAGTATAGCTTTTTCCGGATCCGCTCTGACCGAACAGTCCATATATCTGCATGAAGAACCTCCTGACACTCGAGGATTTAATGAATATCATACGAAGCTGTGGGATGTCAGGAAACACGAGGTCCATTTTCGCAAACAGTTATCGGCCTCTGATGACCTAGACTGCATTATAACACTGAGAATCGATGATTCCCGGGCATTTTGAGCAAATGGAGCGTCCATCAGCGCTGTTGAAAACCTGAATATTCCAACCATTGCAGCAGT
Source organism: Alicyclobacillus curvatus (assembly GCA_017298655.1). Classification (GTDB taxonomy): domain Bacteria; phylum Bacillota; class Bacilli; order Alicyclobacillales; family Alicyclobacillaceae; genus Alicyclobacillus_B; species Alicyclobacillus_B curvatus. The sequence goes on along the minus strand of CP071184.1, from coordinate 3,123,907 downwards.
TAACAGTCCGGCATATGGGGCTGGTTTTGTGCTGACCTTGGCCTGCGACCTGCGAATCGGATCGCAATCTGCCAGTTTCGGAATGCCCGTGGGCAAACTTGGCATCACGTTGCAGCCACCGTTTATCAAGCGCATGATGAGCCATCTTGGCCCAAGCCGTACGAAGGAAATGGTCTACACCGCAAAGCAGTACGATGCAGAGACAGCGTTTCGGATTGATCTCTTGAATGACTTGACCACGGAGGAGCAGTTAGATGAAAGGGCCTTCGCGGTTGCCAGGTCCATCCTCGAACAGTCGAAAGCTTCTATTTTGGCCGTCAAGGAGAGCGTCCGGGTGTGTTAGTTGGGACGCGTGCCTAAGACACTTTGATACCACGTAAGGAATTGTTTTTTCAACGACTTACGAATTCGCGATTCATCTGCCGGGCCGGAGTAGACCTGTTTTTGGTCTGTCCAGTGGGCCCAGTTCCCCATGAGTCCTTGGACTTCTTCCCAATTTCCATCACTGACATTCAGTTTCACATCTCCCTGACTGCAGTCAGCGGTCACGGCAAACTGTCCGGCGTCCAAAGTATTCGGGTGAATGATTTGAAAGCCGAGCGATCCGTCAGGTAGAGACTGAACCTCAAGGTGTTGGTCGCCTCCCGCAAGTTCGCGTGCAACACTGTCCAAAATTGGACGAAGGTCGCGTTCCAACTGAAAAGCGATTGGTTGTCTGCCTGTAGCGTCTGCCGTCTGATGGGCTGATTCTACTTCTACCGATTGTCGAATTTGTGCCATGTCTCGGTGAAAATCATTCATACGCGACACCTCAATTTCAGATGAGTTTCCGCATTAGTTTCCCAAGTGTGATTGACTTCATTCTTTATGACTCGCGGTCTCCTGTGCGCGGCCCACCTCGACGCCCGGCCGAACGGGCCAAGTTTTGTACTTCATGTGACTGTGACTTTGCTAAAGCATTCCATCGCATGAAAATGGAATACGATTTCGGGTTAAGCCGGATTTACGAACTTGTCATTAACTCTGACCCTTGTTATGCGTTTTTACTGGACGGAAACTCATTGTTGCAAAACAAGACCGTGTCTGCACACGTTCTCGCGCACTGTGATTTTTTCAAGAACAATGCGGCGTTTGCTCGGACATCGCGAGATATGGTAGACAGGATGGCTGCCAATGCAGATCGCATAAGGCGTTATGAACTTGAGTACGGGAGAAAACGAGTGGAGGCCCTGCTTGACGCTGGTATGGCGATACAGGAACACGTAGATCCGACGCTTCACGGTTCTCGGGGGCGGGCCAGTCGAGGGCAGCCACCGATGGACCACCCGCCGAATGACCGGAATCGAAATTCGGCAAGCCGTGCAAAGGGTGGATACGACGACCTCTGGGCAATGGATGCACCGCTTCATCAGAATGGGAGCGCATCGGCACAGGCGAAAAATGCGACAGAAAGGGACGCGGACGCCAGTGGAGGAGGTGCCAGACTTCGGCGCAAAAATCCGTCACTGCCACAGAAGGACATCATGTTGTATCTGATTGAAAACAGTCCAACACTTGAGGAGTGGGAGCGGGATATCCTATCCTTGTTGCGCGAGGAAATGTTGTACTTTTGGCCCCAAATTGAGACCAAGATTATGAATGAAGGTTGGGCTACCTACTGGCATCTCCGTATCATGCGTGAACTCGAACTTGAGGAATCAGACGCCGTGGAATTTGCCAAGATGCACTCAGGCGTGGTGCTGCCTTCGCGAATGTCCATCAACCCGTACCACGTGGGGCTTGCAATGTGGGAGGATATTGAGCGGCGATGGGATAACCCCACTGAGGAAGAACGAGAGCGCTTTGGACGGGAACCCGGGCAAGGTCGGGCGAAAATGTTTGAAGTGCGAGAGACAGAAACAGACATGTCGTTTTTACGGAACTACCTGACGAAGGAACTGGTGCACGATTTGGATTTGTACCTCTACCAGAAAGTTGGCAACGAATGGCGGATTGTAGAGAAAAACTGGGAGAAGGTACGTGACCTTCTGTGTGCCGTCAGAGTCAATGGCGGTATGCCTGTGCTCCACATCGAAGACGGGGATTACAACCAAAACGGAGAACTATACGTGAAGCACGCCTATGAGGGCGCAGAATTGGACCTCAAACACCTTGAGAAGACACTACCGTATTTACACCAACTGTGGGGGCGAACCTGTCACTTACAGACTGTGATTGAGGGCCGCGATGTGCTCTTTACGTCTGATGGTAAAAAGACGCTCCGGAAGTTTATGTAGAGATGATCTACGTGAATAAAGTTGGTAACGGGTGAATAAAAGTGCAACCCAGTTGACCCCACGGTGTAATGCTTGCCGTGGGGTTTCTGATAGACAGCACTCCTCATTTCTAAAAGAGGAGTGAAGTTATTGTAGCTACCAATGCTCAATCCGCTAGAAGAATCAGTTTGTTGTGGCAAGTTCACTGTCACTACCGTGTGACCATTTTGAACAGTCGTTCACAATTTAGTTGCATTTTTGTACGTCAAATGGAAAATACTAGAACAATGGAGATTTTTCGCCAACCTATGACACTATAGGCTATTTTCGATGTTCAGTGCTTCGGCGAAATGACGGTGCTTGTAGTGAGTGGCTCGTGAGGCGGCGAAGTGAGGGATTTATATGCGTCGAAGGAAAACGGGGCTCAACCTTGGGGCACTGGCCAAATCAAAACCTGCGAGGGACTGGACACGCGACAACCCGTTTTTTGAGGAACAGGGGGAGGATAGGGAGTTCCCAACTGACCTCTCTGAGGGTTTGTCCCTGATTGAAGACAGGTGGGCAAAGTGTGCAGACGTACGGTATCAGCATCTGCGTGTCGAGGGCGTACGAGTCACCCTCGTGTTTGTTGCTGGCTTGGTTGATGAGGACATGGCTCAACGAGGAGTTGTCGGTCCGTTAGCGAGTTACAACAAAGGTTCCGTCACGGTGGATAATCTCAGGGACTCGCTCTGGGCGACAAAAACAGAAGAGACTGGAGAATTCGGCGCGATATACCAGGCAATTGCAGACGGGAACATCGTCATACTTATCGATGGACAATCGCAAGTACTGGTGGTCGATGTTAACCGCGATCCGGAACGGCCTATCGAGAGATCCGAAAATGAACCCGCGATTCAGGGGCCGCAGGAAGCCTTCATTGAAAGCCTGCAAACCAACTTGGCCCTGGTTCGGAAACGACTTCGAACATCGAAGTTGAAGGTGGAGTTGATGCGGTTGGGACGCCACACGGAGACGACGGTAGCCCTGGTTTACCTCGACGGCATCGTGAAACCAGGGTATCTGGATGAGGCACGAAGTCGTTTCGCACGAATCAATATTGATGGTATTATCGCAACGAATCAGATTCGGGAGTTAATAGCCGATGCACCGCTCTCACCGTTTCGCTTAACCGATATCACAGAACGGCCAGATAGAGCGGTGGCCGGGTTACTGCAAGGTCGCTTATTTGTATTTGTGAATGGTTCTCCCAACGTAATCGCGGTGCCTTCGATTTTTGTGAACGGACTTGTCGCGGCGGAAGATTATTATGGTCACTACATGATTGCATTTCCGCTTCGCATACTCCGGCATTTGATGTACTGGGTGGCCTTATTGTTGCCGTCACTGTATATTGCCTTGCTTTCTTACAATCAGGACCTGGTTCCGACCCCACTGCTCATCAGCTTGGAAAGTCAGCATGAAGGTATTCCATTCCCAACTGTCATTGAAGCACTTGTCATGCAAGTGGCCTTTGAAGCGTTACGCGAAGCAGGTCTGCGGCTGCCACGGGCGGTGGGACAGTCTGTCAGTATCGTTGGTGCCTTGGTCATTGGAGATGCAGCTGTCAATGCAAACATTGTATCTCCTGGTATGGTGATTGTGGTGGCGGCAGCAGGTGTGGCGTCATATACAATTCCTTCACAAGACCTGGTGAATACAAATCGTATCCTGCAATTTCCATTCATGATAGCCGCTTCGATTCTGGGGTTGTTTGGTATTGTCGCGCTTGGTCTTGTACTCGTCATTCATATGCTGTCTTTGCGTTCGTTCGGGGTTCCATTCATGGCTCCATTAGCGCCATTTTCATGGCCCGAAATGCGTGATACATTCTTGCGCGCACCGTGGTGGGCGATGAATCGACGTCCACAAATTTATGAACCGGTAGATTCGGTTCGCAATCGTTCTCCGATGCCGTCTCCTTCTTCGGGTGACTCACCATGAAACCCCAAAATTTCAGGCGATTTCTCGTATGGATCGTCGCTTGCGGATTCTTCCTGATGATAACCGGTTGTAAGGACCTAAATGAGGTTGATGAATTGAACATTGTCCTCGCGATGGGGATCGACGAAACCTCGGATCATCATGTCGAAGTTTCGACCGAGATCGTCGATCCGAAGGGTGCACGTACGACGGGGCCAGGCGGGGGTGGCGGTCAGCAAGAACAGGCCACGTTTGTCCGCCACGGAATCGGGAATACCGTTGAAGAAGCGGTAGATCGCCTTGATGAGAACGTTGCCAGAAACCTGTTTTTGTCTCATAACACCGTTGTCGTCTTTGGCCGCGCCTACGCGGAACACGGGATTGACAGGTCGATGGACTATTTGGAACGCAACCTGAGTCTGCGGCGTAATCAGTTATGGGTCGTAACGGATGATACTGCGGCACACTTGCTGGAAGCGTCCGGGAAACCGGAGTCGTACAATGCTACGGCGATTCGGAGTCTCGTGGAGCAAGGCGTACAAAAGTCGGTTGCGGTGAATAGCACACAACTGAGGGTCATGCGAGATTATTTACGACCGTCACATGCACCGAACATCGCCTATCTGACGACCATGAACTCGCAATTATGCGAATGCGGCGTTGGGTTGTTCGATGGCAGCTCTTTTAAAGACCATTTCTCATTCCAGGATGCGAATGGGTTGTTACTTTTTCTCGGAGCGACACAGCAAACAGAGTTCACATTACCTTGTTCTACCGGGGAATCATTAACCGACCGTGGCAATACGTTTCGTGTTCTGGGTACGCAGACGAAAGTCGTCCCCACCATCAAAGGTTCTGAGATTCAATTTTTGGTGAAGGTTCGCGGACGGGCGGAAATTGAACGATTGTGCCCAAGGAGTAAGACCACACCGGACACGTATCCGAAATTCGAAACTCAACTCTCTTCCGAGATCCAACAACGAATGCAACGCGTCATGACAAAACTTCAGCAGGATGATGTCGACTCGGTTCAGTTCGGAACGTTGCTGTATAAAAATCACCCTGCCGCTTGGCGGAAGATATCAACAAGATGGAAAAACATCTTTCCAACCGTCAAGGTGAACTATGATGTCCACATTCAACTCTTGCGAAACGGCTTGGCGTCCAAGTCTCCCGATACCGAATTCTCGCCGCAGGGCCTGCCGCCCCGTGCGGGCAGAAGGGGAACCTCACCGTGATTTGGGTTGCACTCATATTTACTGTCACCATCGTGGGTTATGGTATCTGGCAAAAGGTTACTCTCCGCGAGTGGTTGCTAAAGATTACTCTGCTGCTCTTTTCATTGCTTGGCTCAGGACTCGTGAGTTGGAACCTATGGCCAAAACTCGACCTTCTCTTCTGGGTCCAGGCGGTATTTGAACCTCTAACGAAGTGGATGTACTCGATACTATGAGCATGCAGGGAGTCGCATGTATGACACAAATCTCTCGATTACAGTTTCGATACTTGTTGCTATGGATGATATTGGGCACGGGAATTCTCGCGCTTCCATTTAGCATTGCCCAATTTACCGTTCGCGATGGGTGGATAGTTCCGTTGTTCTTCTTTGTAGGTACGACCTTAGTGACAGCCGTTGGCGTGTTGTTTATTCGAACCTTTCCCAACCAGTCTTTGATGAATGGATTGGAAACGGCATTTGGACCGTGGATTGGGCGAGCCGCAGGAATTTGGATGCTCATATTGTTTTTAATCTTTGCCGGTACGCTGCTACGGGAGCTGTCGGTGTTCGTCGAAACCACCAGTTTGCCGAAAACACCGCTTTACCTTATTAGTGCAGTGATTACCGTCCCAATTGCCTTTGCTGTATTTCAGGGATTGGAAGTGATAGGTCGGTTGGCTGAATTTCTAACCCCGGTTGCTTTCATAATTGCGGTGGTAATCACTGCGTTATCATTGCAAAATGTGGACCTCTCTCAGCTCAGACCCATCCTCGCTAACGGTTGGACTCCAGTACTGCGAGCTTCAGTTATGCCGGCTACGACATTTCCATTTGAGTTCATTGTGGCCCTCCAATTTGTGAAGTCCTTAAGTGATGTGCCATCATTTGGGAAGGATATGCTCTTGGTTGGAGCATTTCTCTCAATAATCGGGATCGGAATCGAAATCATCGTCATATGTACACTCGGCTCATCCGTAGCTTACTTGAGCTTGCCTGTTGTTGAAGTTATCCGTGGAATCGGAATTGGTCATTTCGTAGAACGATTGGATACCATCTATATCATGGGTGTCATAGCTACGATGGTCGTAAAAATATGCACAATTCTATATGTGACGGCCAGTGGTTTACAGGACTTATTCCGTCTCCCCTCGACCAAAAACATCGCATGGACTGTCGGAACGGCCGCCTGGACCGCCAACGTCGTTCTCTTTCCCAATTCTCCTACTTTGCAAGAATTCATCATATTTATCTCACCCGCTTATTACACTTTTTCTCTGGTAATGGTCCCCTTACTTGCCGTTCTGATTTACCGCATGCGGAATTTGACAAGCATCCACAAAAGACACACGTAGTTGTATGTCATCGGTTTCAAGTGATAATGAGTGGCCGGTTCTCTCCGCACAAAGGGCGTTTATCTCGCTATCCTGTAGGGCCAATATGGAGAGATGAGATCGATCGTACCTCACAGACCGTTATCATTGATGATTCGCCGACCATTTTCCTCCAGGTATGTATCCCGGGTCATCTCGCCATATTTGTCCTATCCCCAGAGTGTTCAATTTCGAAATATTTCAAACGCTACTAGGTCGTGTACGATAACTCTCTTTACATAAAAGCATTCAAAATTTCTGCACGTGTTCCTATCAAGATGACCAGTACACCGAAACCAACTTGCTGTCGGTTGTATTTTGTGTGTCAAATGGAAAAGACTAACACAAGGGAGAGGTTTCACCGACATATAAGACTAACGGTTCGCTTCAGTAAAACGTGATTGTAGAGAGTCGTGTCGTTAGTGCGATGCTGTGACGAACACGAGGGAGTCGGTGTGAATGACTCAGATTTCACGGCTGCAGTTCATGTATTTGATGCTCTGGCTAGTTTTAGGGACTGGTATTACCGTTCTTCCGTTTAGCATTGCGCAATTTACGATTCTCGATGGTTGGCTGGTTCCCGTGTTCTTTTTTATCGGTGCTGCGGTTGCAGCCGCAATTGGAGTTATGTTCATACGAACGTTTCCTAACCAGACCTTAATGCAAGCCTTTGAAAACGCCCTCGGGCCCTGGTTTGGACGAGCAGTGGGATTGTGGGTTCTCGTGTGGTGTCTTGTTCACACTGGGTTATTGCTCAGAGAACTGTCTTTGTTTGTGTCCATCACAAGTTTACCGCGCACTCCACACTACATCGTTGCGGGTGTTATCACGATTCCGATTGCGTACGCAGTTTTTCACGGCCTGGAGGTCGTCGGGAGGCTAGCTGAGTTTTTGACCCCGATTGCTCTAATGTTGGCCTTTATACTCGCTATTCTTTCCTTGCAAAACATAGACCTGTCCCAACTACGACCAGTTCTGGCGGACGGTTTGACCCCAGTCTTGAGAGCTGCTCTTCTGCCAACTACATCATTTTGCTTTCAATTTTTGATAGCACTTCAGTTTGTTACATCATTAAACGGTGGAAAAACGTTCGGGAGAGACTTGCTGCTCGTCGGGGCGGTTCTCAGTGTCGCTGGGTTCCTGATTGAAGGAATTATTATATCCGTCCTTGGGCCATCAGCGACTTACCTTTCACTGCCAGTTGGTGAGGTGGTGCGGGGCGTTCGGATCGGCCAATTCGTGGAGCGTTTAGACACGATTTATGTGATGGGGGCAATGGCAACCATGGTCATAAAGATCCAAGTTTTCGTGTACGTCACGGCTTCCATCATGAAGGAGCTGTTTCGTTTGCCGAGCACTAAACACGTGGTTTGGCCCGTAAGTGTTGCTGCGTGGACAGGGAGTGTCCTGTATTTTCATAACGCTGCCGATTTGCACGAGTTTATGGTCTATACTTCACCAGCGTATTACGGGGTTACACTCGCACTGCTGCCCGTCATTGCGATAGTGGTCCATCGTGCATTACAACTGATTGGCGTAAGACGCTGATATGTCTGGAGGGAAGTTGAGATCAGGTAGGTACGAGACTTCATCAAATGCTGAGGACTACATCACTGCAATAGATGATGGAAGGGCTGAAATCGAGAGTCACGTCAGTTTTATTGAAAGCAGCTCACTGCTCAAAGGTTGTTGATTGACCGTCCGTACACCACGGCTGATTGGCCGAGTACCATCGCATATTCTGAACGGGATTGGCTATTACGCTGTGCTTATTGCACAACGTGTCGTTTAGCAGCAACGTCACGTTTCTGTTCCCTGGATTCCTGTTCGGGGGTGATGATGAAAAAAGCTAGAAGTACGAAGGGAATCCCCCAAGCAAGCCACATCGCTGTAACCTTCCGCCGTTCCTGTTCGGTCTTCAGACCTCGAATATCTTGGTCGACCAAGGTAAATATGATGAGGAAGACGGCAACACTGTGTCGGGCGCTAGCTTCTGCTTTGAGAATTGCTTGTATATCGGTAATGCGTGGCATGACCGACCCTCCTCGTACTGTCCACAATACATGACATCTTATGCAGGTTAGCGCTCTCCGAAAACGGCATTAGTACATGGCCGCGTGATGGTGGTCAACCCGTCTTATAGGACGAAGACAGTCGTTGTGTTGCAAAGGTCATAGTGCTTGACGAACCCTCCGTTTTCTGTGTGGCTCATCCTCAATGGGCACGGTCACACCGTACGGACAGTGAATAACTGGTTCTCAATATGTCTTTGAGATTTGGTTTCCCGTATGGTGGAGATTGTTGCAGACCATGTTAGTGATGCCGCATCGAACGACAATGAGGTTCCCACGACGACAGTTACTTCATTTTCCGGTTACCAACTTTATTCCCTTTGATCAGAGCTCTGATCCACGTGACCCACGTGAATAAAGTCGGTCACTGAGAAGGGCGTGCAGTGTCATTTCCGACACTGCACGCCCGTTGATGTTCTAATTCGCGAGGGTGTCTGCTCCAGCTAGATATTTGTTCCTGCCATCGGTTTAAGGTCCATGTCGTTCATGGCCCCGTCAACGACCTCGAAGTTGTCGAAGTTGATATTCACGTTCCAGGGAAACCAATTGAAGGAGCCAAAGGTACCACCGTGTCCTTGACCAAGTTTCATGTTGGCGTCCCAGCCAGCAAAGTTGTACTCTCCAAAGAATGAGCCGGCATTCTGCTGGGGAGTGTTAGTATTAAAAGCACCCACTAATATGACGACAGCCATGAAGTCACTCCTAAGGTACGTCGTGATATGTCACGTGACCATCAATCTGCTCTACACATTGCTGACGATACTTGACTTCACGTCCGCGTCGTTAATTGCGCCATCAATTCCTTCAAAGTTGTCGAAAAGAATATTCACCTGCATTGGCATTGCATTGAAATACCCGTACAGTCCGCCATGGCCTTGGGCGAGCTTCATATTGGCGTCCCAACCACCAATGTTGCCCTCGCCCACAAAAATTCCGGCATTTTGCTGAGGGGTGTTTTGATTAATGACCCCGAAGACGATTAGTGACGGCATTGCAGAGCCCCCTCACGCGCGTTGAGTTGGGTGATGTCAGGTGAACATTGGGTGTAGTTACGAGTACTGTATTCGACGGGTCCATGTTTTAATGTCTGTCCGGGATGATAAACTTGAAAATCACAGATTTCCTGCGGTCATGGGTTTGAAATCTTGGTCATTAATGACTCCGTCTAGCAACTCGTAGTTATCGTTTGCAATGGAAAGTTGGTTCACCACAACATTGTAAAACCCATACAGCGAACCATGCCCAATGTTTTGTTTTTGGTTTGCATCCCAACCACCGCAGTTAATTTCGCCAACAAAGACGCCGCCATTTTGCTGCGGACTGTTGATGTTGATTGCGCCGAAAAAAATGATTTGTGGCATGTTTCACCTCCCAGTTGCATTTAGTGCCTTGTAGTCCTGGTCAAAAATGGGGGTGTCAATCACATCTGTGTCTAGAACACAGTTAAGGTTGCGCGCTTCCACGTTTTGACTTCCTGACGTGGCTCCTTGAGCACTATTTTGTTTCGTATGCGAATCCAGTCCAGTTATTTGCACGTCGCCAACAAAGATACCTGAGTTCTGGGACATCGTTACCACGTTGATGCTTTCAAAACCTATCCTGGTGACTTTGCGCGATGATGCTGCAAGGGCCTCGTTGTGAATCTTTACATCCCGGTCATCAATTGGGGTGTCAATTAGGTCGCGGTCGTCAACAACGTTAACGTTGCGCCAAAGGAGATTGTTTGACGAGATGTTGCCGAATCCGTTGTTTGACTTACTGTGGCCGCTGACTCCAACGATTAGGTTTCTCTCGGCAACGTAGACACCGGAGTTTCCTGAGATGGCGCCCACATTGATGACGAGTGGCATTGTATGAGTCGACACGTTCATAAATTTTGCGCCCGCATTGGTTTAATGTCTTGGTCGTTGATAATTCCATCTACAAGTTCTTGACCATCCATCGTCATATTGACAGTCGAACTTTCAAAGTTGGAAAATCCAAAAATCCCCGCATGTCCTGCGTTTGACTTGTGACTTGCATCCCAACCTGGAATACGTGTCTTGCCAATAAAAACGCCGCTATTCTGAGTACCTGCGTTGACGTTAATCTGGCTAAACGAGATTACTGTCTTCATACGTATTCACCATCCTTATTGGGAACACATCCCTAGACACTTCGGGTCAAGGCATTGTATGTCAAGCATACCTGCGGTTATGCCTGTGTATAGTGGAACAGAGGACATTCGTAGGAGGAGGCAAGCAAATGCCGTCAATCATAATTGGAGGTGCGTTGAATAGTAACTCACCGCAAGCAAACAGTGGTTGTTTTGTCGGTTCGTATAATTTCGGCGGATGGGACATCAACATGAAACAGACCGTGGGTGCAGGCGGTACCTTCGGAGTGGGAAATATCGTGATCCTACAAAAGAACATAGCCGTTGACCAAGGAGAAGGGGTCGACGGAGCAATGAATGACCTGGACGTCAAACACCAGGTAAGCGTAAATATCTAGCTGCTCTTCTCATGCGCGAACTACTGCGTGCCACCTTGCATTCGTAATAGATGAAGGGGCCGGGTATTCGTTCGTGTTAAATGGTGGGGTGGCAGGGGGCCGGGACCGACTGAGAATGGTTAAGTCGGTCCGTCCGCAGAGTTCGCGGGCATGCTCGTCCGCAGACGCCGCATGATGTCAATGCAGATGCGAAGAACGTGGCCACGAACGACGTCCTCCTTCTCTACCGAGTGCACGGAAACCACCACTGAGTACGCTGTTGGGTAGATGTCAGCCAAGCCAACCTCTGGCCGAGAATTTATGCCCCCAGGGAATTCTCGCACTAATTGGTCGCGCAACTGACGTGTAAACGTGTCGGCATCCACATCATAAGAAACGTCAAATCGAAGACGGACACGGTGAAGGCCAGCTTCGGACCGGTTTTCGATAAATGACTGTGCAATAATTCCATTCGGTATCAATTGCGGGTATCCGTCCTGATTGAGAATCTGAGTGTACATCAGGTTAATGTCAAGAACTCTTCCATAGTACATCGGACGTGTTGCCTCGTGTGGAAAAGTCGGCATCAGAACTGGGAATTGCCAAGCAATAATTCCGATTGAATCGCCAATGCGAAACGGGCGGAACATAATCAGCCAGACCCCGCCGATAATATTCGAAAAGATGGTCTGTCCAGCTAGTCCAATGATGACTGTGAGAAACGTACCGCCAAAAATAACACTGGGTATGCCGACGCCAAACGCGGTCATGACTGAAATTGCGACCGTAATAAATAAAAGCAGCCTCGTTAGGTACCGGAGGGTTGTGGATCTCTGGGGGCCAAGCTTGTCCGATGCGATTCCAAACAGACGACGCTCAACGAGAGTGGAAATAACGCCGCCGATGATGAGAATGATGAATGCCTTGAGAACATCTGTCCATTGAGCGGGCACATATTTCGCAATTCCCGTATGTGTATTTACCCAGACAAGAAGAGCAACGCCAAGAATGATTAGGAAAAATGACCAGACTAATGTAGCGCGCCATAACCTTCTTGGATTCATTTGAGATTTACGTTTCTCATCCATATCTGTGCCCCCGATAGTAAATTGGCTGCTTAAATTGGCTGCTATCCAAGAACCCGCCTCTGGAAGGCGTTGCTGCGTCATAGGCTGTTGGCCAGAAGTACTATCACAGCGTATGGCCACGTAATGGGTTAGCGCACCACGAGCGTGTTATTTTCCCCGACTCAGCATTGTCCAGGATGCGTAAATGCGGCCAACACGGGTGAAGGGGGATTCCCTGCCTCACGCGTCCACATTTTCGCGTCTGTTTTACCATGTAATTTCCAAATTTCGTCGCCCCCCAGGCTTGCTCCATTGGGCCGCCGATAGTGAGCTCAGAACGCGTTATTGGCTCTACCCGAAACAAGTTCAAGTGGAAGTAACGCGTTCGTGGCGCGTTATTGACTGAAACGGATCCAAATAACGCGTTCACACGTCCTTATTGACTCACGGTACGAGCATAGCGCTTCCACAGCACGCTATTTCTTGTCGGCACTATACATTCAATCGGAAATAACGCGCTCAGGGCGCGTTATTGCAAATTACTGACCAAGACCAGGGTCATGTCCACGTACGCTTACACACCCCCGGTGGGCGATTTCGTGCTCCCTTACGCATCCACGATGAGCACCGTGTTCCCAGCAGTGCTGAGTGCGCAAATGCAGGGCCGACAACACCCTCAGTTGATAAACGGCTCTGCTAAAGGCTCGTCACGATCACGCTCTAGTGTGCTGTTCTTCTTTAACATACTACCTCAAATGGGACCCCTGCCAAACGTCGGCTTTCTGAGTTCCGACAAACATTGCAGAGAGCTGAGCGCAGGAGAAATAAAAACACACACAGAGTCAAACACAGAAATCAACACACAGTGATGATGATTTAATTAAGTATACGTGGAAATAGATACCTTGAATTCGAATCGAATTGTGCTGCATCGCTCAGTACATAGTAATAGCGTTTCGTCAATTCTCGAAAAAGGAAGTGTGGCGTGTGGAGCAGATGAGAAGCGGCTATAGTGGCACCAATCCACAGCAAGTCCGACAAGACATTCAACAGAGTCTAGGAGGTCAGTATCAGCAGGTGCCGCAGGGATTCGCCCCTTACAGCACGATGGGACAGATGGGACAGATGGCGCCGGGCACGAATCCACAGCAAGTCCGCCAGGACATTCAGCAAAGCCTTGGTGCACAGTATCAGCAAGGTCCTCAAGGGTATTTTACCGCAGGTGCCCCAGGAAGTATGTTGAATCCATATAGTGGCACCGACGCGCAGCAGGTCCGTCAGGACATTCAAGAAAGTCTCGGTGGACAGTACCAACAACCCCATCAGAACTATTCAGGTCAACCGACCCCAGGGCGCCTGACAAACCAGTGGAGTGGTACCAACGTGCAGCAGGTCCGCCAGGACATTCAGGAAAGTCTCGGTGGGCAGTACCAACAGTACCAACAGACGCAGGGCTACTTTAATGGGGGTCCAGGACATCAATCAAACCCTTATGGTGGTAACTATGAACAACAGGTCCGCCAGGAGATTCAACAAGAATTGGCAGGTCAGCAGGCATGGGAACGCGGCCCTGTCGCTGGGTCCGCGCCAATGGGTCAATTGACAAACCAATGGAGTGGCACGAGCCCACAACAAGTCCGTCAAGACATCCAACAGAGCCTCGGTCAATATCCACAAGGTCCTCAAGGATTTCCAGGACCGCAAGGATATGCGGGATCTCAAGGGTTTCAAGGTCCGCAAGGATATGCGGGTCCTCAAGGACTTCAAGGTTCACAAGCATATGCCGGGCCACAGGCATACGGAGGTGCCCAAGCATATCAAGGCCCTCAGGCATATCAAGCCCCTCAAGCATATCAAGGGTCTCAAGGACCATTTGCTACCATCGGACCAGACGGTCAGTTGAACAATCACTTCGGCGGAACCAACGCACAGCAGGTGAGACAAGACATTCAACAGAATTTGTCGGGCAACTATCAAGGACAGCCAACCGGTCGATTCATGACATCTGCGCCGACAGGTCAGATGTCACATCCTCTCAGTGGCACGAACCCTGTTCAGGTACGTCAGGAGATACATGGCCGCTTATATCACTAAGACCAAGAACAACAGTGTTTAACAATCGGCAACGGCGGTCTCCAGTCACGTGGCCGCCGTTTTATTTTGCCCTTTTCCGTTCATGTTTTGTTTTGATGTAACGGTGCTTCTGCAAAACAATTGCGATGGAAGTGCGCGCAACAGTACTCCCCTTTGTTTGCATGGATTTCATGCTTTGCTGGCAGACTACCTCATGCACAACATCTCGGACGCGGAGGGCATCTTGAACATAGAGAACATCTCGGACACGGAGGCTCACAATGCCAACAACGCCTGAAGTACTGTACCAATCTGTCATTGCGTTCGCCTTTTTGTTCCTGCTTGCTCGTTTGTTAGGGAAACGTCAGGTAGCACAATTGAACTTCTTCGACTATATCGCTGGCATCACCATTGGCAACATCGCGGCATCGTGGTCGCTTGACGAGATTAAGAATATTCATGCCATCATAAGCCTCATTATCTGGACGGGTCTTTCACTGTTGTTATCATTTATTCAACGCAAATCCAGGAGAGCCAGGCTCGTACTGGACGGTCGTCCAACGGTGCTCATTCGAAATGGCAATGTTCTTGAAAACAACTTACGTAAAGCGAACATCGACCTGGAGGAAATGATGTTGTTGTTGCGGCAAAAGAGTGCCTTTAAGGTCGCTGACGTGGAATACGCTATTTTGGAGACCAACGGTACGCTCAACGTCATGAAAAAGACCGAACTTGAGCCGCTTACTCCCAAAGATGCCGGAGTCCAAGTATTGTCCGAGCGCGAACCGCGTGTACTTATTGTTGATGGAAATGTAATTGAGGAATCTCTGGATAGGAGCGGATATTCCAAGGAGTGGCTACTTGGCGAAATATTAAAACAAGGAGCCTCTGACGTTAAAGACGTATTCTTGGCTCAAGTAGATTCCAATGGCAGTCTCTATGTCGATTTATATCGAGATGAACAAAAGGAACCACAAATCAAAGAGAAGCCGTTAGTCGCCGCTTCGCTCAAAAAAATCCAAGCAGATTTAGAGAGTTTTGCACTGGAAACGAGGAATCAGAAGGCAAAAACGTCATACACCAAAACGTCTGAGCAACTGAAGCAACTGCTCGATGAACTGTCTCCTTACCTGAGGGACTGAGGGAATGAATGAAGATGAGGAATGAATGAAGACGAGGGACTGAAAGCTTGCGGACCGGAAATCCCAGACCGAAATCGATGGGGTACTGAGCATCCGAAACGCTGCGCTACGCATATTTGCCTCTGACTTGCGTATGGTGGTAAATGAACCTACTTGTCCGGGTCTGGAGGGGTGAATGTGCCAGGCGAAGTGACCGCCTTGCTTGCAGCGATGTGTTACGCCATTTCAAATCTTTTGGTCCGAAAGGGTCAAAAAGATACCCATCCTTCAGACAATGGATTGTTTCCCATACTCGTGATTACTGGGTTTATCCTCCTTGCCTATTTGATTGTCGATCACGTTCGCGACCCTGCCCCAATTGTAGTGAACCATATTCTGCTCAGAGGTGTGCTGTTTTCAGCTCTGTCAGGCCTTGTCGCTACGCTACTAGGAAGGCTGGCGTTGTATCGGGCGATTTCCAAGATTGGTGCGACGCGCGGGTCGATTGTCGCAGCAATTTCACCCCTTGTCACTTTGGTCATTGCTGTCACAATGCTGCAGGAGCGGTTAAACATACGCGACGTCAGCGGGATGGTCATGCTTTTATCGGGTGTAATGCTGCTGCTCATGGAGCGAAAGTTGTTTCCAATGCGATTGTGGCCCGGCCTCTTCGTCCAAAATGGTATCTGGATTGCACTGTGGGCAACGTTGTTTCAAGGAGTTGGGTACGCGTTTCGAAAGGTTGGCATGCAGGGGCGGATGGACCCAGCATTTGCGGGGAGTGTAGACACGTTTACTGCTCTGATGGTGTATATTGTGATTTTGGCTTTTCTCGGGAAGCTCAAATCCTATTTACGCTACTATGTTTCGCATCTAAACATCTATCTTATCAGTGCTGGATTTATGATGGCCGCTGCCGTTTTTTTGTTCTTTGAAGCTGTTTCCGAAGTGCCGGTGTCCACAGTATCAGTCATTATGGGCAGTCAACCTGTTATCGTCGCGCTGTTGGCAGGCATCTTTATGAACCGTCTTGAACGGTTGACGTGGGTGACTGGCGTGAGTGCAGGGCTCGTCAGTGTGGGCGTGATATTACTTGGGATTTAATAAAGATATAAGTTTAGCCCCCCTCATGCACTGAGGGGGCTCTCCGTAGATTTTTCACTATCACTTTGATCTCGATGTTCGCGTGGTTGCGTTTTTACGCTGGGCGTATGTATCGTTTGGCACAGCCCAAGGGGATAGTCCACACCGTTAATTCGGCGAAAACCAGTCGTGAACTGTCGAGTCGCATGCTGTGATGGGTGCAAACAATCGCAGGCTAGACAATATATGAAGCAGTCCACGTGCAGTCCTTCTCTCCGTAATCTTTTTACACAAGATTCGACAGAAGTCGTGGACTTTTGAGGGTAATCATGGTGAAGTGGTTGAAAATTGATATGGTAAATACGACCAAATGAACTTCGGTATCTCCGTCTGGTGTCAGTCTTCTGTATAAAGTGCAAACTCGCGAACTCGCGTTGCCTCGCGAGTTTCCTGAATGCTCCTATATTTTTTGCTCAACATTCTGTAGAATCGAACTAACGGTCGGTAGTTGGCGATGCGAGGTCGACGGTGCTGAGTGATTGGCGCTGCCGAGAGGCTGGTGGGCCGAGAGTTAACGGCACCTACTTCATCCATATCGCGTAGATGGAGAACGGGGGATTTATTTTGTTGGACTTTGAACTGAGTGCAGAGCAAAAGGAAATGCAGAAACTGGCCCATGATTTCGCCGTGGAAAAGATTCGTCCGGTGGCGGCGTACTATGATGAGACAGAGGAGTTTCCATGGGACGTTGTGCGGGAGGCGCATAAGATTGGTCTCACCACGTATCAGTACCCTGAAGAGTATGGCGGTGGTGGGATTAGCGATCCGGTGACAGGCCTCCTCATCTCCGAAGAACTGGCGTGGGGCTGCGCCGGGATCCAAACATCAATCACCGGCAGTGGCCTTGCCGGTCAAGGAATTCTCGCAACAGGCACGGAGGAGCAGAAGAAGAAGTACATCGGATACCTCTGCGATGCGTCAGAACTTCACCTCGGTGCGATGGGTCTGACGGAGCCGGACGCCGGATCGGACGTGTCATCGATGCGCACAACTGCTGTGCGCGATGGCGATTCCTGGGTGCTAAATGGAACCAAACAATTTATTACACACGGCGGTATCGCAGACCTCCACGTCATTTTCGCGCAAACCGAGCCGGGGAGCGGCTGGAAGGGTATTGAATGCTTTGTGATTGAGAAAGGGACTCCTGGACTGACGATGGGCCGCAAGGAGAAGAAGCTGGGTGTTCGGGCTTCCCACACGGCACAGGTTGTGCTGGAGGAGTGTCGGATCCCGCTTGAAAATCGGCTCAGCGGTCTAGACGGCAACCCGAAAGGCATCTCTGGAGGCCTCGGTTGCTTAATGATGCTGGAACGAACGCGGCCTGCAGTAGGCGCCGCCGCTCTGGGCGTCGCGCGCGCTGCTTATGAATATGCACTCGACTATGCAAAAACACGTGTGGCGTTCGGGCACAAAATCATCGCCAATCAGGGCATCTCGTTCAAACTTGCCGACATGGCCACTGAGATTGATGCCGCCAGGCTTTTGGTGTGGCGCGCTGGCTGGATGCAAGGGCAGGGTAAGAACGCCGGGCTTCAGGCCAGCATGGCAAAACTGTTTGCTGGTGACACAGCGATGCGGGTTACCGAAGAGGCAGTCCAAATTCTTGGCGGAAACGGCTATATCCGGGAGTACCCAGTTGAGAAATGGATGCGTGACGCGAAGATCTTCAAGATTTGGGAAGGTACAGCGGAGATCCAGCGCCTGGTCATCTCAAGAACCATCGCGGGGAGATAGCCGCCAGCCGTTAGACGGTGCGGTTTCTCTGTTTCGGTTGTGCGGCGCGCAGCACAACAGCCCAGTGTGCGACGCGCGAGGCAGCATGGAATAGGCAGCAAAGCAGGGGGTGCCTGCCTGGACCGTGCTTACGCACCGTGGGTGCGTAAGCGTACGTGGACGTGGTCCTGGTTTTGGTCAGGAATTTGTAATAACGCGCCCTCAGCGCGTTATTTCCGATAGGGTCTACAGGGCTGGCAAGAAATAGCGCGCTGTGGAAGCGCTATCTTCGGACCTTGAGTCAATAGTGACGTGTGAACGCGTTATTTTGATGCGTTTCAGTGAATAACGCGCCACGAGCGCGTTATTTCCACTTAAAGGTGTTTCAGGTAAGGTGAATAACGCGTTGCGGGCTCGTTATATTGGCGACCCAATCTAGTCAACGTCACAGAGCTCACATGACCCGATGGAATTTGGAACTCATATGACAAAACAAGCTTGAAAATGTGGCCACGCAAGGAAATCTCCATTCACCTGTTTTAGTCGCGCACACGTATCGTGGAAAATGTGCTGGTGTTCGAGACTATTAGGTGAATCGACAGTCTCTCTCCGATCGTTATCGTGATAACTATGAGCCGCAATGTGCTGGCGTTCATCTGAAAGCTACAAATATGTAACAGGGTAACAGGGTAAACGTAAATGAGGGGCAGTTGGTAGCCGAAGGTTACTGGGTTTCTCGAGGGGAAGCAAAGCGTGCCGCAGGGCGCGCTTTGCCTCTCATCCGATTGTTCTTGGCCCTTCAGCCCCTGGCCCTTCACGCGCCTGGTCCTCCCGGTTTCTGGTCCTTAGCGCTCTTGATCCTTACCGTTCACGCCTCATACCACTTCGCTCTGACCGTTCTTAACCCCTATTGTTTCGGTGTGCCCTCTTGCTCCTGGTTTTGAGACTGATGTGGTTCTGGTTTCCGCTTTTGCACTCGTGAACTGTGGCCTGCCTGTGAGCTTGTACTGCGCGAATTTGACTTTGGGTAATTAAAAGTCTTGCTGTCTCCCATCTTGGAAACACCTCCACTATCCGCTTGTCGCGTATTCATTCGTCATGATGAACCCGTCTTAACTTGCGTCGCTTTTGGAACGATATGCAGGGAATCGGGTCGCAAGCGGGATGGCCAGAATAGCGGCGAGGACAAGCACACCGACAGCGGCGATAGATGAAAACATCAGAATTTGCACGAACAGTGCAAGCACAATGCCGCCAAGATTACCAAAGAGCATTAATAACGCCGTTACGGTTCCCGCTTCGTTTGGCTTCGAGAGAAGTTCGGCCGTGGTCAGGACGATAGGTAGATCCGACAGCAGCAGAAACCCCGCAATCATTAATAGGCCGGTCATAATCCAAAACGGGACGCCGATGAGTACGTACAGACACACTGCTAATGAGGCAATGAGGGATGCGACAATAAAGATGCGCCCCTTCTGCTTGCGCATCGCAAAGTCTGGTACAACCGCCGCACCAGCCATGCCAGCCGCTGTCATCAACGCTAGGGCGATACCGACTGCAACATCGGAAATGTGCTTGGGAGCAAGCAAAGCCTGTAGCCAGGTTGTCAATGCAATGAAGAGCCCGAATCCGACGAACAGCAAGTAGCTAAGTTGACGGACGTGCCGATTAGACCAAACCTCGCGCAACGACACTCTGCCCGATCTCGCTTCTCCACTATCGATGTTCCCCATGTTCCCCAAGGTCCCCATGTTTCCCATGGTGCCCAGAGCCCTTCGACCTCCACCGGGGCTGTACAGGGCGATGAAAAACCATGCACCGGCAGCGACTCCAAAAACAGCTTGGACGATGATGACAGTCCGGAGGTCAAACTGAGCGAGGAGCAACGGAGCAGATAGCATCGCAAGCAAAATTCCGAGAAACAAGCTTGCCGATGACATGCTGATGGCAACAGTTTGACGTTTGGGTGTGGCGTACAGCAAGGCTACTTTGTTGATGGCGTTTAAAATCAGGGGCTGACCCACGGACGTTATCAACTGGCCAATGAGTATGGTTGTAAAATGCTCATCGATTCGCAAGATGCCACCGACAACGGTAAGGACGGTTCCGATGGCGACGGATTGCCGAAACCACCTGTCGGTCAGTAAGCCAAACGGGATGGCCAAAATCACGTACACCAACGGAAAAACTTCTGATAGCCAGCCGACAGCGTTTTCACTCACCCCAAGGACCTGCGCGGATTGCGTCGTGATGGGCGTAAACGTCACCCAAAGTAACTGGGTCGTCACAGCCACTGCCGCAAAGGCGAGAATCACGTTCCAATTGGTTTTCGATGGCACTGCTTGCACACGGAGGGACTGCTCCAGTTCCATCATAGGCTAGTGCCTCCCTTTACGCCTGCATCTGGGCGGGCGCTCGATCCGCTGTCCGATCCGCCGACCGTACCAACCACCGGCTCGACATCCCGGCCATCGATCGGGCCATGGACCTGACCATCGGCCTGACCATCGGCCGGGCCATCGACCGGGCCATCGACCGGAAGACGGCCATCCTCTGGTCCGTCGGGTGGGGCACCCTTTGTGATGCCAAATAGTGATTGAAGGTACGGGTTCAGAAATACGCCATCTGGGTCGGACTGACGGCGAATCTCCAGAAAGCGTTGCCAGTTGGGATATTTCTCTGCCAGTTTGGGTGCCGTCAAATAATGCATCTTTCCCCAGTGGGGACGTCCGTTGTGACGCAGAAAGATTTCTTCCATTTCGCGAAAGTAACCTTCGTGCGGCATCCCTTTATACATATGAACTGCGACATATGCAGAGTCTCGCCCGCTAGCCGGGCTCATGGTGATATCGTCTTTGCGAACGTATCGGCACTCGATGGGGAAATGTACGGGAATCTGTTGTTGTTCGATGCGTGCAAGGACTTCGCGCACCACAGCAGGCAGTTCCGCGGCCGGAATGTTGTATTCCATTTCATTGAATTTTACGAGTCGAGGCGTAGCAAAGACTTCGTAGCTTTCGCCAATTTCCGAGCCAGCCGGGACGTTGCTCGCTGAGAACCGACTTACGGGCCGACAGAGGCCGGGGATGCTGCGACATGCAAAGGACAAGGCGCCAAAGGCCCAGTTCTCCATGATGATTTGGTTGAAATAATCACGGACAGGGTGATTTGTTGCCGGAGCGTCAGTCTCTGACATCAGCTTGACCTGACAACTGTCGGAATAGGGAAAACAGTAGAACTCGAAGTGACGATAATCATTTCGATAGGCATCAAGGTTGTTCAGGCAGTCTTCGAGTTTGACGCGTCGGCTCTCGTAGCGCAGCCGAAAGGCCTTTGTGCACTTGAGTTTGACTTTTACAATCACCCCAACGGCGCCGAGTGAGACTTGCAGTGCGCCGAACAGCTCTGGATTGACGGTTTTTGAACAGGTCACCACTTCGCCCGTTCCGAGCACCGCCGTAATTTCAATGACCTGCGTCGCCAAGACGCCGAATCTTCCGCCCGTGCCGTGTGTTCCTGTGCTGATGGCACCGGCAATGGACTGAGAATCGATATCTCCCATATTCTCCATCGCAAGGCCGTTTTGCCACAGCAGCGGGCCAAGGTCATGCAATCTTGTTCCTGCCCAGGCAAGGGCGGTCTGGTCTGACGAGTGAACTTCAATGAGCCCGCTCAAATTATCCAGCGACATCAAAACGTTATCCGTCGCTGCGAGGGGAGTGAAGGAGTGACCGGCCCCAACCAGGCGCAAGGTCTTATTGGCCATTTTGCATTCCCTGACCACGGTCACAACGTCTTCGATAGACGCTGGATAAACGACTTTCTGCGGTACACTGCGAACGAGTCCTGACCAGTTGTTCCACCGCCCTGGCTGCACCGTCCGCATTTCTTTTCGCTGTTTTTTGGGTAGAGTCGTGTTTTCAAGGGCAGGAGCTTTTCTTGTCGCCGGACTCTTTAGAGAAAACACTGTCCATCCCCCCGGTAGGTTGACATCGTGCCGATGACCGATCCGTTTTGCACACAATACAAGCGGTTGAACCGCTCACACAGTTCGCCGGCTTTGCTGTGGCGCATGAAGACCGGATCGCCAAGCGATAACTCCATCCCTGCCGGTACGCGAAGCGGTGTCTGCACCTCGCCAGCACCTTCGTTCGCAAGCAATTTCAAGCCCTGCGGCAAATACGGCTTTGGCAATTTGTCCGTCCCCGCAGCACCAGACGCCACATAACCGCCGCCAGCGCAGGTGACGATGTCGCTGCGCGGTTTGCGCACCACTTCAATGGCATAGCCGATGGCAGGTCGATAGCGAAAAGAATGGTAGTTGTCAAAGAGCCCAGGCGCGTAAAATCCGGAGCCAACTGTGACTTCCGTGACCACGTCCTCCGCGGTCGTCGTATCGATACTGCCGGTACCGCCGCCATTGATGAACCGGACATCCGGCTGTCGCTTGAGGAGGTAGGACACGACTTCCCTACGGCGGTTCAAAATCGGTTTAATAGAACGGTGTTTCAGCTGTCTGACCACTTGATTTTTTAGGGCTTGGCTGGGGTAAGCGTCGCCAACGCCAGCAATCTGTGCTTCATAGCCCATCAATCCGTCCAGGCGGACGAAGGGAAGTTCTAATGCTGCGTCAATGACTGGCCGTGCCTGCTCAAGGTTTGCAAGCGGTGAACGGTGGACACCAAAATGCAGGCCCGGAAAAGAGGTGGACATATCAACATCAAGGCAAACAGATAGAACGGCATTCGCCTGTTGGCCAACGTCGCTCAGATGCCGCAGGTGTTCGACGGAATCAACCATGAGCGTAATTGACCCACCGTCTTGTCCGGTCTTCGCAATCTCTTCGATAAGTGCTCGGTTCCACACCGGGTACCCAATGAGTATCTCACGGATGCCATGCTGACTGAGATATAAGGCCTCTTCGGCAGTAAATGCCATGACCCCGGAAAATGCATCGGGGTCGCTGCTTAAAATGCGCTTCAGTACGTCTACGCATCGAATCGACTTGCTCGCGACCCGAATCTTCTTTCCGTTTCTCCTGCTCAAAATATCGCGGATATTTTCGTCCAAAAGGTCAAGGTCAAGAAAGGCAAATGGTTTCGGAATGTTGGCAAAAAGCGCTCGATAATATTCGTAATCGCGTATCTTTGCATGGGCGATTTCCATGAAAGTCCCCCAATCCTTGACATGAATCCAAGTCCCCCAAGAAAATAACAGATAATTCTACCTACTTCGTCATAATTGTAGACGCGGTGGAAGATGGAGTCAATGTGAACGCGTTTTTGATGAGCTGTCGGAGTTGTACCGCTGATTATGAGAGCCGTTTTCGATACAATGAATGCGACAAGACTTTGGCATGCGGGGGGATTTGAATGAAGCTCGTTTCGCGCCGTTTTCAAGGCAGGGAAGAAATAGGTATCGTTCTGGAAGAATCAGTGGTTTCGCTTGAGCGTTTCAATCATCATTGCCAGCAGGACTTTGAGATTGACATGCTGTCCCTGCTGCAGTCGGGAAGGTTGGAAGAGTTACGGCAGACGGCCCTCAGCTTGAATGATGAGGCCCGGCAGAAGTGCCTTCAAGATGCCACCTTGCTTTCGGATTGTGAACTGGCTCCCTTGTACCGCAGCCCCCGAAAAATCTGGGGCATTGGCCTCAATTACGTCGAACATGCCGGGGATTTGCAGGCTATAGTGCCGACGGAAGAACCGGCGAGTTTTATGAAAGCCGACACAACGCTGATTGGTCCGTCTGATGTGATTGAATTGCCATGGCAATCCGAGCGCGTGACCGCCGAAGCGGAGATAGCTGTCGTGATTGGCAAGGAGTGTCGCGACGTCAGCATCAACGAGGCCTCGGCTTACGTCGCAGGATTTGCAGCTGTAATTGACATGACGGCGGAAGACATTCTGCAGAAGAACCCACGGTTTCTGACGCGCGCGAAAAACTTCGACACCTTCTTCAGCCTCGGCGGGGAACTCCTCACGGTCGATGAGATTCCTGATTTGGCGAGCGTAACCGTCGGCACATACAACAACGGACAACTTCACAGAGAAAACATCGTCGCGAATATGACCTTCAATCCCTGGTATCTGGTTTCCTTTCACTCACAAGTGATGACCTTGCTGCCCGGTGACATCATCTCAACCGGGACCCCTGGCGCTGTCGTGATTCGCGACGGAGATGTGGCTGAATGCAGGATAGATGGCTTCGCACCGCTCAATAACCCCGTGCGACAGCGTCTGGCGGGGCAGAGGGAGGGGTGCCAATGACTGCAAAACGCATTCATGGCATTTCCGTCATATCCCTGACCCCCTTTAAAGACTCCGGTGACGTAGATGTACAAAGTCTGCGTACACTGCTCGATTTTTACCTCAATGCTGGCGTACACGGTGTGACGCTGCTTGGCATCATGGGCGAGTCAAATAAGGTGACAGAGCGGGAACGCAACGTCATTGTCGAAACCGCTGTGGAGCAGGTAGCGGGACGCGTGCCTGTCACAGTCGGGTGCTCCGCTGCCGGCACTTATCAAACCATCGAGTTCGTGAAGAAGGCACAATCAGCAGGGGCGGACGCTGTGATGGTGGCACCGCCGCCAAACCTCAAGAACTTAAACCTTGTTCTCGACCATTACAGGCGAATTTCAGACGCCTCTGACCTGCCCCTCGTTGTCCAGGATGAACCCACGACAACGGGCGTCGTATTGCCGCCAAGCTTTTTCGCAGACGTCGTCGACAAAGTCCCGACCGCGAAGTACGTGAAGATTGAAGAAGCGCCGACCATCATGAAGGTGTCGCGCATTCACGAAGCGACTAGTGGGCAACTGGGATTGTTCGGTGGGCTTGGGGGCATGTATTTTTATGAGGAACTCCAGCGCGGCGCAACTGGAATCATGACGGGATTTGCTTACCCCGAGATACTGGTTCGGGTGTATGAACTGTTTACCGCGGGGGACAAGGACGAGGCGAGACGGTACTTCTACCAGTACCTTCCGCTCATTCGCTTTGAGGTCCAACTGGGCGTAACGGGTGTGGCCATTCGCAAGGAGACGTACAAACTGCGGGGTGCGATTGCCTCGTCGCATGTCCGCGCACCGGCACCAACCGTAGATGCGCAGACGCTTGCTGAGTTGTCCGATCTCGTTTTGTTCCTCGGACTCGGTCAGGAATCTGAGAAATAGTCAGCCGGGGAGCGGGCTCGTCCGTTATTCTGCCACGCGGGCTCGCTCCGCTTGCGTCTCTGTGCGTTGCACCGACACTCGGTTACGTTGATGCACAATCCAGTAACGAAGGAACACGAAGCCGATTACGAAGGCTCCAGTGACGAGGTACAACCACTTGATTCCGGGAGTGTCGGCACCGGTTAACGCTCCGTGTGTCCAGGCCGCGATAAAGGTATAGAGCGATATCCGATGTACGGTGAGCCAGCGATTGTTTGGCAGCAGGGTTGGATAACGTGCCGTGACGGCAACGAGCAGCAGGGCGAAAAAAGACAACGTCCCAATCGCCACTTGGACTGTCCTGTAGCTCGATAACCCCGGAACGAGGGCGCCGAGGATGCCAACTTTGGCGAACGGATCGAGCACAATCGTCACGATGTGAAGTCCGAGGAAAAACAGCATGAACAAGGCAAGGTAACGATGGGCAGGCAGCAGATAGCGACTGAGACGCCAGGTCTGCTTGTTCGGCACGCTGCTGAGGACGAGCCCCAGGGAGACAAGCAGGGTCAACAGCACCAAGGCAGTGACGCCGCCAGCGCGAGCGATGAGCCAGGGTGTCATGCGATTGAACTGTGAGACGGTGTGACTGGTTTGCGTTACGGCCAGTTTTGTCATGCCAAGGATAATGACAATGGTGATGGCGACCCACGCAACACTCCACTTTCCTGGGTTGCTCTTTTTTTTATCTGCCAAACTTGTCACCTCCCATCACGAGCGTTGTTTACGAAGCCCCTGAAACGGCTTGAATCGGGGGCGGAGCACTACTAACATTGATGCCCTGCAGCGGCTTTGGCGCGGTGGGCAGTGTCACCGGTTGTATCCCCATGCTTTGCAGACGTTGGTCGAGGGCCTGCAAAACTTGATCGTCGCGTTGAATGACCGAGTAGGCCTGTTGGTAGTTCTGGGTTGTACTCTGTAGTGTGCCCTGTGCTGTTTGCAGTTGCTGCTCGATGCCTTGCAACTGTTTCTGCTTTTGTTGCAACTGTTGTGCGGCGGTGGGATTTGCAGTCGCAGACATTGCCTGCGCCGTTTTTGCTGATGCAGTATGGAACATGGCCAAGTAGGTGGCAACGCTGGATATAGACAGTACACCCAAGAGCGCCACGTGCAGGCGTGCGTCCTTCACGATATCACCTCATTGGAGTCTCAGTTCTCTTTATTGTCCAGCCTTCGACAGGATTGTGTGATACGTATTAATGTCATCTTGGAGATGTTGTTGCAAAGCTGAGATGGCTTGATTGATGGATTGAATTTGTTGACTGACCTGCGTCAACTGTTTATTGCCGGAATCTACTTGGCTTGAAACGGAATGCAGTTGCGTGATAACCGTCGGCTGTAATTGATATCCGGGTGAATGGAGTAGTACGATTGCGCCAAACAGAACTGCGAGAAATGCACTTCCAACCAATACAATTCTGCGCAATGTCAATGTCAATCCGCTCCTATGGAACCACCAGGTTTGATGGAAGAATCACTTGCATTGTGGACGAGTTCTCGTTGACAATTTGCAGACGTACCAGATTCGAGGCCATTGTACCAACGAAATTAGAATTAGCTGCGGATTTTCTGTGGAGAAGTTATGGAGTATGACAAGGAATTTAGCAACTCTTGAATGCTGGCTGTCCTCCTTGAGGAAATTTTATTCAACTAGTGCGCGTGCTACAATTAATGTGAAGCCAATTGGGGGATGAAAGCCATGCGCATCATTTGTTTTGGAGACAGTATTACGCGAGGAATTTCATACATTCGCGGCCGATTGCGAATCCAAAAGGAGAATTATCCAGCGCTTTTGCAGGGCGCGCTCAGCGGCGAAGACAGCGTAGAGGTCATCAACAAAGGCGTGTTTAACGACAATTCGGACCTGCTGGTACATCGTTTGGAGGATGACGTTGTTGCGCAGCGTCCAGACTATGTTCTGATTGAAATCGGCGGTAATGACTGTAACTTCCACTGGGATGAGGTCGCAAGTGCCAAAGACGAGGAGCACGAACCGATTGTGCCGCTGGACCGATATCTGCTGAACCTGCAGCACATGGTCGAGCGCATGCGCCAAGAGGGCATCACTCCGATTCTAATGAATCTGCTGCCGCTCGATCCGGTGCGGTACTACAACCATGTCTGTCAGATGCACGGTTCGAATGTGTCGCATTGGATTGGGAAATGCGGAGGCATTGAACATTGGCATGGTCGCTATAATCGCGCGCTTGTGCAGCTTGTCGACCGCCTGAACGTGTTGACGATAGACGTCCGCACCGCATTTAAGCGAGCCGCCGATCTTTCCGTATTACTGAGCGATGATGGAATCCACCCAACGGTCGAAGGCTATCGTGTCATGGCCAAGACCGTGGCAACTGCTTTTCCGCAGTTGATGAATTCATCGCCACTTTCATCACCGGCTTTTGGCCAATTCTGACATCGTACTGACGGGTTTTCAAATCAACTGTGCCGGCAAATGGACTATCGATGACCTGGTCCATTCGGGTCCATGCTGCAATCAGACTAATTTCATGATAGTCAAGATAGGACCGTTCTTAGATGCGAATCAGATAGCAGTGTATTAGCTCACAACGCAACGTGAAATGACCCACATTGCCCTCCTGCTGAACCCCTTCACCGACCATAATAAGAGTGTAACAAGAAGTAAGTAAATTCTTCGCAGTAACGCAACAGCATCTTGGCACTCATTCATGCAGTGAAGGGGTTGGGTCTTATGTTTACAAATTTCTTGCGAAAGAACGTGTGGGCATCGGGTATCCTCGCTATCTTGCGCATCTACGTCGGTTGGCAGTTCCTCACGGCGGGATGGGAGAAACTCACCAGTTCGCCTGCCTTTAGCGCCGCAGGTTTTCTGAAAGGTGCAGTCGGCAAGCCAATTCTCGTGGCACACTCGAAAGCCCTGGAATATCCAAACTACGTTGCATTCCTAAAGAATTTTGCAATTCCGCACGTCAGTATTTTTAACGTCATGATTCCTTGGGGCGAATTTCTCGTTGGTCTCGGTCTGATTGCTGGGACACTCACAACGGCAGCAGCCTTCTTCGGAATGGTGATGAACTTCTCGTATATGTTTGCGGGCACTCTTTCGAGTAATCCCTGGCTGGTGATGATAAGCATCTTTATCATCGTCGCAGGCTATAACGCAGGACGTTTTGGCGGCGACTACTGGCTCATCCCCTATATCCGCAACATCACAGGCAACTGGTGGAAACGCGAAGTGGGGATTCCCGGTGTGGCTGACAATAGAGCAGCGCACTGAAATAACTGACTGAAATAACTGACTGAAGCAACTGACTAGGGTACCCACTCTAAAATCATCAAGTCCAAATCAGAGCTCGTTCAGGTGATTCTCGAATCGGAGACCCTGGATGGGCTCTTTATGTTGGCAATAAAACGATTTCGGAGGTAGGCACTTTCTGTGAGAGAAGGTATAATACGACAATGAGGTTCTATTGAACGGAGTGAAGCGACGATGAGACAGTACTGGAAGTCCCTTTGAATATCACAGAAAATTATGTTCCTGTTAGGAGCATTCGGTTCGCTGATTATCATTGGTTCATGGCTGGCTGCAAAGTTGTAGCCGCCTAAGCCGCCAAAGTGGTCTCCATCGTCGACAAAGCATCAGAGTAAGGCGCCTGGGAGGACTCAAAAGTGGATTTCAAGGATATTTATGAAATTGGGCAGCGCATTCGCCACAACGTCCAAAAGGTCATTGTCGGCAAGGCAGAGGTTGTCGACCTTTTGCTTGTCGCCCTGTTTGGCAAAGGACATGTGTTGCTTGAAGATGTTCCCGGGACAGGCAAAACCCTGATTGCAAAAACGCTCGCCAAGTCCGTTGACGCCACATTCCGCAGAGTTCAGTTCACGCCTGACTTGTTACCAAGCGATCTCAGCGGCATCCACTTTTATAACCAGAAACATGGTGAATTTGAGTTTCGCAAAGGCCCCGTCTTCACCAACATCCTCCTTGGTGATGAATTGAATCGTGCGACGCCGCGAACACAATCGAGCCTGCTTGAAGCCATGGAGGAGAGACAAGTTACACTGGACGGCGAAACTTACCCCCTCACAGCGCCGTTTATGGTGATTGCCACGCAGAACCCTGTGGAAAATCAAGGCACGTATCCTCTTCCGGAAGCACAACTTGACCGCTTTATGCTGCGCGTACGAATGAACTACCCAACACACGATGAAGGATTCGATATTCTCCGTCGCTTTCAGTCCGACAATCCGTTCATGTCTGTGGAGGCTGTCGCAACCGGGGAGGACATTGCCAGAGCGAGTCAACTGTTTGGCTCGGTGCGGGTAACGGATGATGTGATGCATTATTTGTTACATATGATTGAGGCGACACGTGCCAATCCTGACGTCGTTCTCGGTATCAGTCCGCGAGGCAGCCAAGCACTTCTACGCGCATCCCAGGTTTACGCCGCCTTGCGGGGGCATGACTATGTCACACCGGACGACGTGAAAATACTGGCTCAGCCTGTATTGGCACATCGCCTTATTACACGGAGACGGGGCCTTGACGATGTGGATGTCAACGACCGTGTCCTGTCGGAAATCGTCAGTCAAATTCCGGTCCCGACGGAGGAAATCCTCTAGGAACGGGGGGCGCTCGATGCTCATTTTGACCTTGATGCTCGCGACACTCCTCATGGTTGTCATGCAGATGCTCACGTATCGCAGGTTTGGTCTGAGGTCACTGCACTACACTGCTCGCTTCGATACGCGCAGGGTCAGTGAGGGGGACAGGTTTCACTTTGTCGAGATCATCTGGAATACTGCTTTTATCCCCATGCCGTGGGTTCGGGTTGAGTCCGCGTTTGATTTGAGTCTTCGCTTTCATGGCGATGCCGACCGGCGAATTCGGCTTGGAACGCAGTATCATCAATTCCACTACAGTGTGTTTACGCTGCCCGCACGAACGAAAGTCACCAGAGAGCATGAGGTCGTGGCAGAGCGACGAGGTGTGTATCACCTTGACGGCGCCGCCATGACAACTGGCGACCTCTTTGGACTGCACACGAATACCAAACACGTCGCTTCTTCAGGGCAGTTAATCGTCTATCCACGTATTCTTGACCTTCGCGACCTGCCCGTCCCCGTGCATCGATGGCTCGGTGAGCTGAGAATTCGCCGCTCTACAGTTGACGATCCGTTTCTCACCAGCGGCGTACGCGAATACGTCCAGGGCGATCCGATGCGCCTCATCAACTGGAAGGCAACAGCCCGCACAGGCGATTTAATGGTTCACAGGCGGGACTATACGGCTGATGCACAGATTGTCATCTACCTGAATGTTGAGGATTCATTCCACATGTGGAACAAAGTCAGTCAACCAGAAGTCATCGAACGGGCGATTGTTTATGCTGCGTCGGCTGCAAACTACGCAATCACCAACGGCGCCCGAGTTGGGCTCGTTACGAACGCAGCGGGACTGACTGGCCCTCGATTGCCGATTGCGTCCGGGGCCTCGCATCTTGAATCAATACTCGAGTCTTTGGCGCGCCTGCAGCTAGAACGGCAACTTGACTTCACGAATCTGCTTGAAGAAGACGTACGGAGCCGCGTGACGAATCAGAACCTGCTCGTACTTACGACCTATGTTGATGGCGAGATGGAAGAGGTGCTCCTCCGCCTACAACAGCACGGCAACACGGTAACCATCGTCAACCCCACGCAACTTGTCGATGGACTAGAGGCCAGGGCCGCGGCGACGGCTGGCCCTGAGGGCGGCGAACGCACTGTGAAAAGGGAGCGTACCGTATGACAACCATCGAGGGATGGGTTACGCGAAGCATACGTGAAAGTTGGTTCGAAGGGCTTCTGTTTTTGCCCGTTGTTCTCATCATCTCGAAGCTCATTTTGACAGCGACCTTACTGTGGGCATGGCTGCTCAGTTTGTTCGTCCTTCGCGCCCTCGCCGTCATCCTCATGAAGCGGCTGCGGCGACGCATTTGGCTTGCGCTGATTGGCATCGTATCAGCATTCGTGGTACCACTCGTATTTTCAGTACCCATCAGTGCAGCCGTGGTACTCGCCGCGCTTGGCGCAGCTTCCTTTTGGCGATCCGTTGGCATCACCGCCGCCAAACAATACCGCTATTCGGCTGGTCTGTACGTTGTCGGGCTTGTGTCCTATGTCGTCTACGCTGCCTTGGCGGTAAGGGTTCACATTTACCTGGAGGCGCTGCCGTTTGTTACGGGACTCGCCGTCGTCTCCATCGTCTTCATCCTGCTGGAAGTAAATCGGTCTGCCCTCGCCGACGCCAGCTTTACGCAAACCGAAACCATTGATGTAGACCACAAAGTTAGGGAATTGAACAGGGTACACGTCGTGACTCTGCTTGCGGTTGTCATTTTCATCAGTGTTCTGTGGCGTCTTCTAGGAGTTCTGCCCAACGTTCGGATTGGTTTGACCCTCCATCCCAACGCGGTTCCCCCCATCCTTCCGCACCATTCGCCAGCTTTACCCCCTATTTCGAAGGTGCACAAAAGCGCCTTTGCACAAATTCTATCGCTGGTCCTTGAAGTGGGGGCCATTTTGATTGTATCTGTCGTGGGTGTCTGGTTTGCAGTGCGGGCTGGAAAATTGATTGTTGCTGGAATGACCAGCCTGCTGACTCGTCTTCGCGAGCGCCTGCATCCGCAGGGGGCGCTTGGTTACGTTGACCGTGTAGAGAGTTTGGAGTCGCCAAAGCTAAAAGAGAGACTGGCCCTGCGGCGAATGCGCAAAAGCCAGTCTGGAGTGCGATGGGAAGCCCTTTACGACCCGAGGGAGAAGGCCCGCTACTTGTACAGAAAGATAATCGAAGCGGCCATCTCAAAAGGGTTCACGTGGTCAAAGAGTGATACGCCTCTGGAAGTTTCAGCAGGATTGCAAGCCTTCGTTGATGATAATGAGGTTTGCAAGGACATTCCCGAATTTGTTCATCTATATCGCATCGCCCGTTACAGTGAGCATCCGGTTGATAACGAGGCTGTGGAAACGGCCCACCTTCGATTAAGCAAATTGCTCCTGCTCGGTCGAGCCAGTAAGCGCCGTCGTTGACGAGAGTCCGCCAGTAATCACTTGTGCCACGTCATCAAAGTAACCTGTGCCGACTTCACGCTGGTGTTTGGTGGCCGTGTAGCCGTACTGCTCGCTCGCAAATTCCAGTTGCTGCAGTTCTGAGTACGCAGCCATGCCGCTTTCTTTGTATTTACGTGCGAGGTCAAACATGCTGAGATTGAGTGCGTGGAACCCTGCCAAAGTAACAAACTGGAACTTATATCCCATGTCACCGAGTTGCTCCTGAAAGGTGGCAATCGTCTCTTCGTCAAGTTTCTTACGCCAGTTGAAAGATGGAGAACAATTGTAAGCCAGTAACTTGCCTGGGAACTTCTCATGTATCGCTTGCGCAAAACGCGCTGCCTCTTCGATATTCGGTTCAGACGTCTCACACCAGATGAGGTCAACGTATGGGGCATAGGCCAAGCCCCTTGCGATAGCCGAGTCAATTCCGCCACGGATGCGGAAGAATCCTTCACTGGTTCTCTCGCCAGTAATAAACTCTCTGTCACGTTCATCCACGTCACTTGTGAGCAGATATGCTCCGTTTGCATCTGTTCTCGCCACAATCACGGTTGGAACGCCAGTCACGTCCGCAGCGAGTCGAGCGGCTGTCAGGTTGCGAATTGCCTGTGAGGTTGGAATCAGGACTTTGCCGCCCATGTGCCCGCATTTCTTTTCGGATGACAGTTGGTCTTCAAAGTGCACGCCTGCAGCACCAGCCTCTATCATCTGTTTCATCAATTCAAACACGTTCAAGTGACCACCAAATCCGGCCTCTGCATCCGCGATAATCGGTGCAAACCAGTGGGTATCCGTATTTCCTTCGATGTGATGGATTTGGTCTGCGCGTTGTAATGCCTGGTTAATGCGTTTGACTACGGCTGGAACACTGTTTGAGGGATACAAGCTTTGGTCAGGGTACATGTTTCCGGATAAGTTTGCGTCCGCCGCAACCTGCCAACCGCTTAAGTAGATGGCTTGCAGTCCTGCCTTTACTTGCTGAACAGCCTGGTTTCCCGTTAATGCGCCAAGCGCCTTGATATGATGTTCCGTGTGCAGTAAGCTCCAGAGCCGCTCTGCTCCAAGTTTCGCCAGAGTATGCTCTACCTGAACGCTGCCGCGCAGGCGCAAAACATCTTCCGCTGTGTACGGCCTGGAGATGCCCTGCCAGCGCGGGTTGTCTTGCCAATCTTTTTGCATCTGCATGGCCTGATTCTGAAACCGTTCATTTTGCAGTGCGCCCGTTTGCAGTCCTCCAGTTGGTAGTGCTCCAGTTTGCAGTGCTCCATTTTGTGATGCATCACTTTGCATGCCTTGATTCTGCAATCTTTCGTTGGTGTACGTCATGAACAATCCCTCCCGAATGGTGTGTGATATTTATCTGTTTCCTGCCGGGGTTAGCCGAGCAGTGAGTAACCCTGCGTTGTCAGAAAATCTTCAAACGTGTCCGCAGTGACAAGGTCCCAGAGTAGGGTCGCTGCGGCCTCGAATCGACGCCCTTGCTCATCCGTTCCAAATTCTTCACGTAGTTGCAGCAGTTCCGCATCAAGTAAGCCCCGGACATAGGACTCTGTGATATGACGGTCAGAATCTGCCACCTTGCATTGGTGCCGAATCCACTGCCAGAGCTGCGCCCGAGAGATTTCGGCTGTTGCTGCGTCCTCCATCAGGTTGTTGATGGGCACCGCACCAAATCCGCGAAGCCAAGCTTCGATGTACTCGAGGCCAACCCTCACATTTGTACGTATCCCAGTTTCTGTGATGGGGCCCTGTGGTGGAGTCAGAAGGTCGAGATTCGTGACTTCAAAGTCATGCAATTGTTTGTCAAGCTGATTTGGACGTGGCATCAACCGGTTAAATACGTCCATCGCGACAGGAACCAGACCGGGATGAGCAACCCACGTTCCATCGTGCCCATCGGTTGCCTCCCTTTCCTTGTCGAGTTGGACCTTGTTCAGCGCACTCTGATTGGCGACACTATCGTTTTTTATCGGGATCTGTGCTGCCATCCCACCGATGGCATGAGCACCTCTGCGGTGACAAGTCTTTATCGCGAGTTTCGAGTAATTTCTCATCATGTCTGTGGTCATCGTCACCAGACTTCTGTCGGGGAGTACAGCATCCGGTCGTGTCCGATGCTTCTTGATGTAACTGAAAATGTAATCCCAGCGGCCGCAGTTGAGTCCTGTTGCGTGAGTTCCCAGTTCATATAAGATTTCATCCATTTCAAAAGCCGCGGGTATGGTTTCGATAAGTACGGTAGCTCGGACGGTACCGACAGGGAGGCTCATGTAATGTTCTGCGAACGTGAAGACGTCGTTCCACAGACGTGCTTCGCGATGCCCCTCCAATTTTGGGAGATAGAAATAGGGGCCCGAGCCGCGTTCGAGCAGCTCTTTGGCGTTGTGAAAGAAGTACAGACCAAAGTCAAACAGGCTTGCTGGGACAGGCTCACCGTCTACCAACAGATGTTTTTCGACCATGTGCCAACCTCGAGGGCGAACAATCAAAGTCGCTCTATCATTTGCGAGTTCGTAGTGCTTTCCCTCTGGGCTCACATAAGTGATGTCGCCTCGAATCGCATCGCGAAGGTTCAATTGGCCCATTAATGAATTCGCAAAAGTGGGAGAGTTGGCATCTTCAAAATCGGCCATAAAGACCTTCGCTCCAGAGTTGAGTGCGTTAATGACCATTTTTCGGTCACCCGCTGGTCCGGTGATCTCCACACGCCTATCCCGTAAGTCCATCGGAGCTTCTGGTACGGACCACTCTGCGCCACGAATAGACTCCGTTTCCTGTAGGAAGTCGAGCATTGCGCCTTTGTCGAGGTCATCTTGTCGGCGCTCTCGAGCCCAGAGCAGGTGTTGTCGCCGGGCGTCGTAGGCCCGTGACAGTTCAACGACAAAGTGTACGGCCTCGTGTGTCAAGATTTCACGAAACAGTGGGTTTTCGATGGGCGCCAGGTATACATTGGAGTGGCCCCCTAAAACCTCATACGTAAGCTGCACTTCTATCCCTCCTCGCAGTGTCGGGTGCTCCCTGTTGCGGCACGACTCGTGCAGCATCTCTCTGCATGAAGCCTCTGTTCTGTTGCTGCTGTGGTCAGTCGCTGATGCGGTCAGTTGCTGCTGTGGTCAGTTGCAATATCGTGTTATATTACACGATCTATTTATATGTTCTGTTATACAACAATGTCAACCCCTAATTTTTC
Source organism: Alicyclobacillus curvatus (assembly GCA_017298655.1). Lineage (GTDB taxonomy): Bacteria > Bacillota > Bacilli > Alicyclobacillales > Alicyclobacillaceae > Alicyclobacillus_B > Alicyclobacillus_B curvatus. Next base: position 3,087,960 of record CP071184.1, on the reverse strand, counting down.
TGACTTTAATGAAAAAGGTGTGCACAATTTATTGGTTTTGTGTTATATAATAATTCAAATAAAATAAAATCTGTTATATAACAAAATGGAGGTGGCTGACTGATGAACGATGCTGTCGTTTTTCAACCTGAATGGAATGGGAGACCAAAGAGGCAGTTTCGACACCTCGACACTTTTGCCGCAGAGGAGGCGAAGCAAATGAAAGCAGACATGGACGCTTCCAGTGCGACGCAGAGTGGAACGCCACCGACAATGCTGGGACGATCCGTTCGGTCATTCGCGACGGGTGAGTGTATCTGTTTGGAGTGCGGTCATGAATTCGGAGTGCAGCGCGAGGGTGCTATGTACCTCTGCGAACGCTGCACTGCGAAGACTGAGCGATAAAAGTGGCCTCTGCAGACCAATCACAATAACCTTGATGAGAGAGACTGTCGATTAACTCGTCCCTTGCGCATCGTGGATGCGCAAGGGAGTGCTGGGCTAGCTGAGCGGGCGACAGCTACGCATCGTGGATGCGTAAGTCTAAGCGTACGTGGACATGGCCTTGGCCAAGGCCTTGGCCCTGGCCTTGGTTTTACTCAGGTAATGGGAGATAACGCGCCCTCTGCGCGTTATCTCCCATTCCATCTCTAGGGCCGGCAAGAAATAGCGAGCTGTGGAAGCGCTGTGTTCGTAACTTGGGTCAATAACGACGTATGAACGCGCTATTTTGGCCCGTTTCAGTGAATAACACGCCACGAGCGCGTTATTTCCACTTGAACGTGTTTCGAGCAAGGTGAATAACGCGTTCCCGGCTCGCTATCGGCGGCAGCCCGTGTTCGAGTGAGTTAATCGACAGTTTCTGAGAGCGAGTTAAAGGGACCTCATCGACGTTGACGAAACACCCTTGCCGTGCCATACTTTATATAGCATATAATACCTAGTGTTTTAGTGAGAAAAGGGTGTTGATGATGTCTATGTCTATGTCTATGTCAATGTCGATTCCACGCCCACTTGTGCGCACGAACCAGTGGGTAATTGTTCTGTCCGTGGCACTTGCCTGGGGGTTGCAGCAAACGTGGATTCTTGCCGTTCCGCTTGTTTGTGGTCTTTGCGGATTGCTGTTCGACTTCAATCCGGTCATGAAATTGGGGCGCCTTTTCTTGAAAAAACCGATGGGCGCATATATACCGGAAGATAAAGGCCAGCAGAAGTTTAACCAAGTCATTGCGGTGGCATGTCTGCTTCTGGCAATTATCTCGTGGGCTTTTGGCTGGGAGATTGCGATGTATGTTTTCTCGTCTCTGGTTTTGTTGGCTGCCTTTGTTGCGATTCTTGGCTTTTGCGTCGGGTGTTTCATTCGCTATCAGTGGGGTCAATATCGATATCGACGCAGCATGAGCAAGTCGAGATGATTGCGTTCCAGGCGAGATGATTGCGTTCCAGGTGTGATGATTGCGTTCCAGGCGAGATGATTGCGTTCCCGACGTGATGATTGTACTCGCAGTGAATGCATTCCCAGTGATTGCGTTGAAGAACAGATTTGATGTAATATCAAAATACATTGATACTTTGAAAGGCGTGTGGGAAATGTATTTGGCAGGTGTTTCCGCTCGATTAATGCTCGTACTGGCTTGATACGGGATAGGTATGCCCTAAAACAGCCGTACAGCAAAACGAGGCGGAGAAGCACCTGAGCATAACTGCACGCACGGTAACTCGAATTGCAACAGGGGTCTTTTGCATCCTTTGTAATTCGAGAAATTCGTGAATATGGCGTATGCAGCAGGGCAGAGAGCCCTGCTTTTTTCATCTCCTCCTCTCCTGACTGTCGGCTGAAACGACACTCAAGCGACGAGGAGGATCTCCATGAGTTTACTCACTGTTGAACAGCTTTCTTATACGTTTGCGGACACGAAAGTCTTGAAACGTGTTGAAATGCAGTTGACCAAGTACCATCACGCTGCGCTTGTCGGTCCAAACGGTACCGGGAAGTCGACCTTGTTGTCCCTTCTCGGCGGGCATCGATTACCAGACGAGGGTAGGATTCTGTGGCTGCCAGGAACGAAGATTGGCTACCTCACGCAACAACTCGATATTGACCCTGAAGCATCAGTCCGGGATGTTCTCTTGACTGCCTTTGCGGAGTTGTATGCTCTCGAACATGAAATGCTTGAACTTGCAGACAAAATCGCCGTGGCTGCCGCAAAAGAGCCAACTTCGGGGTCTGGGCAGGGCTGGGATGCGTACACGCGACGTTTTGCTGAAACGCAGGAGTTGCTTCTCTCATTAGGCTTTTATGACATTGATACGACGGTCGCTAAAGTGGCTGACGGACTCGGTTTAGCCGCGCTTGGCCTGGAAACACCCGTATCGATGTTGAGTGGTGGACAGCGCACGAAGGTTGCGTTAGCTAAATTGCTGCTGCAGCAACCTGATGTCTTGCTGCTCGACGAGCCCACGAATTATCTGGACACGATGCATGTTGATTGGCTGGCCGGTTATCTGAACGAGTATCCACATGCATTTATCGTGGTGTCACATGATACGGCTTTTCTCAACCGCATCGCGAATGTGGTGTTTCACCTGCTCAATCAGGAACTCACGCGTTACCCTGGAAACTATGACGCCTTTTTAAAGGCATTTGAACTACGCAAGAACCAGGCTCAAACTCTGTATCAGCAGCAACAAGAGGAAATCCGGAAACTTGAAACCTACATTCAGAAAAACAAAGTACGTGCGTCAACAGCAACACAGGCCAAGAGCCGGGAAAAGCGGCTGGCGAAGACCCTGGCAGAGCGCATCGATCCGCCAAAATCCGCCCCCCATCCCCGGTTTCGCTTTCACTATCTGGAGTCACCAACAGCCGTCGTTGCAGCGACAAAAGACCTGCTCATCGGATACGGCAATCCGCTGTTTGGCTCACTCGACTTGAAGGTGAAACGCGGTGCAAAAGTAGCTGTTACGGGTTTCAACGGGATCGGTAAGACTACGTTACTCCGTACACTGCTCGGCGAAGTGCCCGCGCTTTCTGGAAGTGTGGTGCTCGGAGATGGGGTTAGGGTCGGGTATTTTGAACAAGAGGCGAGAAAAGTCGGAGAAGAAACCCCGCTCGAATCGATTTGGATGGCGTACCCGAAGTTGACGCACAAGGAGGTTCGACAAGCGTTGGCAGCGTGCGCAGTGCGCGGGGAGAAGGTGTTACAGCCGTCGACCACGCTCAGTGGTGGTGAACAGGCCAAGGTACGTCTCTGTCATCTGATGCTGAGCGGTGCCAATTGGCTCGTGCTCGACGAACCGACCAATCACCTGGATGCAGAAGCGAAAGGGGCCCTGCGGGAAGCGCTGATGACGTTTGACGGGACGATTGTCCTTGTCACACACGAGTCTGAGTTCTACAGGGACTGGATAACTGACATCTGGGATGTCAGCCGATGGCGGCGATAAGGGACTAGGGGATGGCGTTGGCATGAAGGAACTCAGGAGAGTGAGGCACTCTCCTGAGTTCCTGTTTTACATCATGGGTTTTAACGTCAAGCCTGGCACCGGGTTTTTGCACTATGCCTGGCACCGGTTTTTTGGCACTATGCCTGGCACTAAGGCCGGCACGCAGTTTTTGCACCAAGCCTGGCACCGGGTTTTTGCATTATGCCTGACACCAAGGCAGGCACGCAGTTTGGCACCAAGAGTGACACTAACCTTGGGTTGCGACTGCGGAACTGACCGAACTATATCTGGACTGGTCTGCTCGCTCAGCTACACCGACAAATTCGTCGATGCTTCCAATCTCGGTTTGGGCGGTGAGTGATTTTAGCCATAGTTCCATCGTGATTAAGCTCCACAACAACCGCGCCGCTCGTCGCTGCGCAGCGGGTGGGCTTGCGAGCAGGTTCAAGATGGCATCTTCATGATAGATGTCCCTGGTCAAAGACTCAGGTGATAACAGCAACTGGTGAATTCGTTCATGCCATTCACCAAAAGTCCACGCGGTAATCGGCACCGGGAACCCTGCCTTCGGGCGGTTCATCACGTCTGAGGGAATCAAATCGCGAAAGGCGTTGCGCACAATGTACTTGTGCACGCCGCGGCGCAGTTTATCACGGGCGGGCAAGGCAAGTGCATACTCAAATAGACGCTCGTTTAAAAATGGGACGCGGAGTTCCACAGAATGAGCCATGGATATCTTGTCGGATTTGGTTAGGGTATTTTCAGGCAACCAGTGAACGCAGTCGAACAACAGCATTTGTTGCAGTGGGTCTTGGTTGGCACGTGCGTGCTCGCGCAGGTGCAAAAATCGCGTGATGGTGTTGTTGCTCCAATGTTGCTCCGCACCCCTGGTCGCACGGCGGATTGGCTCGCGTAGGATAGTGTTCATCTCTGTGTCCGTGAACAACTCCCCAATACTCCGATACCAATTGGTTACCGACTGCAATGAATGAGACAGCAAATGGCTGCCAGGCAAGTTTGCGTCCTTAAGCACCCCTTGCAAACCTCTTCGCAAGCCACGCGGGAGCATCTGCAGTGCCCTCAGCCAGTAGGTCTGCCGATACAGGCTATAGCCTGCAAACAATTCGTCCATTCCCTCACCGCTAAACAAAACACGGTGTCCGGCCTGGTGTGCAACACGGCTGGCGAACCAAAGCGGGAGTGCTGTTGGGTCGGCGATGGGTTCATCGAGATCGGCAATGATTTGCGGGAGTAAGTCCCAGGTTTCATCGGCTCCGAATTCCTGAACGTGGTGCTTACAGCCAAACAGATCGGCAACCTGCCTTGCGTAACTGTGCTCATCGTACTCTGTCTCGGTGGTTGTGCCAAGGTGCTCTGGCTGCTTGAAACTGACAGTAATCGTGTCTGGTGCGGCTCCGAACAGCTTGGTTTGGAGTGCCACAAGAAGTGTCGAATCCAGTCCGCCGCTGAGCAGAACCCCGGAAGACACCCCTTCTGCCTGTTGGGCACTGACCGCTTCTTCAATCAGGTGCTTCACGCGCTCTTGTCGCATGCGTCCGTTATCTGACGGACTCAGTACAGACAAGCCCGGGCTCCAGTATCCTTGGATGCGTAGATGTCGACCTTGAACAACCGCGTAATGCGCTGGAGGGAGCTTCTCAATTCCCTCCACGAGCGTGTACGGTGCTGGTGCAAAACGCAATTCGTGATAGGATGAGAATGCGGACATACTCAATTTGGGATTAACGGCCGGCAACAACGCGCGAAGCTCAGAGGCACAAAAGAACGCCTCATCGGTATTGACGTAGTAGAGTGGCTTGACGCCGATTCGGTCGCGTGCAATCACCATGCGCTGCCGTTCCGTGTCCCACAGGCACAGAGCAAAGATACCCTCAAGTTGCGAGAGACACTTTTCGCCGTACTCTTCATAGAGATGGACAATGACTTCCACATCTGAAGAGGTGCGAAACTCGTGGCCGTGTAACTCGAGCATCGCACGCAGGGATTTATAGTTGTAGATTTCACCATTGCAGACGACCGCACAGGTGTTTGTTTCATTCCAAATGGGCTGAACACCATCGTCGCCCCCGACGATGGAGAGCCTCGTCATTCCAAAGGCGACTTGCGGACTTGCGTGAAGATATGTTGCATCCGGGCCGCGGTGCTCAAGCTGCGATAACATCGCTTTTAGGTGTTTCGCGTAGAGCAGGCCTGAATTGGAACGCGGAACAATTCCGGCGATACCGCACATGTGTATACCTCTTTCTGATGAAAATCATTATGTGTGATGGAGCTGTGTTATTGCAATGAATGAGCAAAAGTGTATCCTAGCCATCTCTTACGTTGCTCGATATATGGTTCGGAATGAAATACGATTTTATATCAGACCTTACTAGGATAAATCTTGTAGCCTGTAAATGCACGTTTTACGAGATAAGCCAAGGTGTACCAAACGATTGTAGGATATCCAAATGAGAGCAGTGGCATCCGTTGTTTAGAATTACCTATCAATTTGATGAGAATTTGATGAGAATGGGTTGTCTGTTGACGCGGGTCAGTGTCGATTGCCAGAGGGGAAGTGTATGATTCGGATTGCGGGGTGAGATGATGGACGAGCAGTACCGTGCACAAGACGAAGAGTTTCGTATTCTCATCGTTGAGGACGAACAGGACATTGCGGGATTCTTGAAACTGGAGTTCGAACACGAGGGATATGAAGTGAAATGCTGCCACGATGGTCGCTCAGCTTTGGAAGAGGCGCGCAGTTCTGAGTGGCATTTAATCATTCTCGATATCATGCTTCCAGGTATTAACGGAATGGAAATCTGCAGACGCATTCGAGCAGAGAGCGACGTGCCAATTATCATGCTGACGGCCAGGCACACTGTACCTGACCGGGTGGCAGGGCTTGACAGCGGAGCTGACGACTACGTCGTGAAGCCGTTTGCGATTGAGGAATTGCTCGCTCGCGTACGGGCTTTGATTCGCCGGAATGTGCCGAAGGCGAGAGCAGAACAACTGCGGGCAGGAGGCGTCGTGCTCGACAGAGCGACGCGAGAGGTGTCTCGCGATGATGTACCAATTCAGTTGACGGCTCGAGAATTTGACTTGCTCGAGGTGTTCATGGTCCATCGCAATCATGTCCTGACCCGGCAACAGATTTTGGAGTTAGTCTGGGGGTACGACTTTGTCGGTGAAACCAACGTTGTCGATGTTTACGTACGGTACCTGCGGACGAAGGTCGATGTTCCGTTTGAGACGCAACTGATTCAAACAGTGCGCGGAGTAGGTTACATCTTTAAGGGTTAGTGTCTGTTGACGACGGCAACTGACGACGGCAACTGTGCGACAAGTGCAGAGCCTAATATATGCTCCGTGTGGACGATTGCAGGACCTGAGGGCAACGAGCGGGTAGATGCGAGAGACGGTGGGAGAGTATGAAACGAAAAATCGCCGCTTTTACCGCGGTTGTGATGATGGTCATTTTGTGTATTTTGGATGTATTCATCTACTTCACGCTTCAAAGACACCTCGTCAATCTGAACACGGTCAGTATGAGCAACAACACGGTGGCTGCAGCGGATTACATTCAGCGGAACTTGAGTGATGGCGGCAGTTTGCGAGCGATAACAGATTATCGATGGTTGAACAGGTTTCTTCGTGAGGGCCAGGAAATCTACGTGCTTGGGCCGGATGGGAGTGTCCGCGGACATTCGGGTGACAACCTGCTTCCTTCCAACAAACCCGTTGCTTCGGTTGAATCAGGGTTTCAGGAAGGCCGTGTCCAACTACACGGCAAAGAGCTCTACTACACGGTTACGCCCGTCATCGATGATGACACACAGCGCATCATCGGCTACGTTGAGCTTATCGCCGATACGCAGAGTCAAAGGGAGTACATGGCTGTACTTGTGGTGGTCCTGACGATTGGCTCAATTGGCGCCATTTTGCTGACTGCGCTCGGCGGATATGTGATTTCTGCAGCAGCCATCAGACCGCTCAAGCGGATGATGATAACTGTGGGCCGCATCGAGGCGCATCGCCTCCATGAACGGGTGCCGCGTCCCAGGCAGCGGGATGAAGTCGCGCTTTTGACGGATGCATTCAATCGAATGCTGAGTAGAATCGAGCGCTCCTTTGAGCAACAGAGTCAGTTTGTCGCAGACGCTTCACACGAAATTCGGACGCCGCTGACGGTCATCCAGGGGTATGCGAATCTGTTGGCCAGGTGGGGCAAATCGGATCCAAAAGTGCTAGACCAAGCCATCACAGTCATTCAGAAGGAATCAAGCCGTTTGCGCCAATTGGCTGACGACCTGCTCACTCTGGCAGGCATGGAGGCGTCCGCAAACGACGAGGAACACGTTGTCGATGTCGACGAGGTCATGAGTGAAGTGATTGAGACCCTCGGTCCGCTCTACCCTGAAAGGAAGATTCAGTCGTTTCTTGCGGGCACGGAGGCAGCCATGTCACCGTCACATTTTCGCCGACTGTGCACAAATCTGCTTGATAATGCCTTAAAGTACACGCAAGTGGGCCAAAACGTCAATGTACGAACATCGGTCGGGAACGGTACTGTGATTCTTGAGGTTGAAGATTCGGGTCCAGGCATACCGCCGGAATCCCTCGATCATATTTTTGAGCGATTCTACAGAGTCGAAAGTTCGAGAGACCGCCGTGAGGGCGGTACTGGCCTAGGACTAGCAATTGTGAAGGAACTCGTTCAGTTGTATAAAGGCAATATTGAAGTTCATAGTCAGGTAGGCGCAGGAACGACCTTTTCTGTACGATTGCCGCGGGTGCTATAAGATGTGTTTGGCTAACCATTTAGCTGTGCTGCGCCAGACGTCTCCTGCGTCTCGGGAGCGTGAACACGAAAGTAACTTACCGCCGCCTGTGGCCGAATCACACGCCTACATACAATGGTGAGAGAGATGGTTGACGGTACTTACAAGTTCCACTAGCATGAGGTGCGTATCCACCATCGTCAGAGAAATCAAATAACGTCGCGGATTGGGAGAGATTGAGAATTGGCCACAAGCATCGTACAGAAGCCACTAATTGGGGTATCCGGAACCAGGCATCACCGGAGGATGGATATTGCGGGTCCGAACTTATTAGGTGTAAGCCTCAGTGACGATTACGCACAGGGGATTGAAGCTGCAGGGGGAATCCCTGTCGTGATCCCATTTTATGAAGACCTGACCAGTGTAAGCAGTTTGATTCAGAGACTTGATGGACTGCTCTTGTCTGGCGGTGAAGATATCGATCCGCTGATGTTTGGTGAACAGCCAAGACGCGGTCTCGGCAGCGTGGTGCCGGAGCGAGATGCGCTCGAGAAGGCCTTAATTGAGGGCATGATGGAACAAGGAAAACCGATATTCGCTATCTGTCGCGGAATCCAGGTTTTGAATGCTGTGCTCGGTGGCACACTTTATCAGGACCTGCCAAGCCAGTGGCCAAGTGACATCCAACACTCACAAAAGGCGCGTCGGAATCATTTAAGTCATGCCCTCACCATCGATACTGCGAGCAAGTTGCACACGCTACTTGGCGAACAATCCGAGGTCTATTGCAACTCATTTCATCATCAAGCAGTCAAAGATTGTGCGCCAGGACTACGCCCTGTGGCGTGGGATAGAGATGGTCTGATTGAAGCCGTCGAGCACGAGACGGCTGACTTTGTGGTGGCGGTTCAGTGGCATCCGGAGAATCTGTGGCGCACGACGCCTTATTATCACGGCTTGTTCCGCGGTTTTGTCGAAGCATCAAGCCGCGTACGGGCAAATTCCTAAGCCATTAATACGCCCTCCTCGTTCCCCCTCGTTCCTCCCTTGTGCTTCCCAGTTTGACAGGGGAGGTTTTTTTTGGCCATTTACTTAAGTAATTAAATTATTGACGCGTATATATATGTCGGATATGGTAATACGTGTTGAAATGCAGGGTACTGCAATACGTGGAGGTGGTCGTAGTCGACAAGGATGGAGTGCTCCTGTTTTTGCATGTCGTTCGTAAGATGTCGCGAGAGGTTGGGCAAGCTTTGCAAATCCCCGTAATGGGTCCGCAGGTGGAACTTTTGGAGATGCTTGCGAGTAAGGGCGAGCTGAAGATGTCAGACCTGGCCGCAGAGCTCGAAATCTCCCTTGGCGCCGTCACAGCGTTGGCGGATAGAATGGCCCGCGCGGGTATGATTGAGCGACAGCGGTCGACAACGGATCGGCGGGTGATATTGCTGGTTCTTACGGAACACGGCAGGCGAGTGTTGGAGGATATTTCTGAAACGCGCAGCAAAGTCATGCGGCGCTATTTTGGAAAGCTGACCGAAGCGGAGATGGCCCAGATGGAGGGCCTCTGTCGGAAGATGCTGGCACCTTTGCCTCACGATGACTGATTGCAGCAACGCGACCAGAGACATAGGGACATAGGGACATAGGGACATAGGGACATAGGGACCTCGAGACCTCGTGCAATAAGCAACGAGAGAGACAGATAATACCTGAAGGTGGTGGGATGGGACACATGACCATGACAGAAGAAGGAGTTACGGCTGAGACACATGGGCACGAAGAACGTGTCAATATCTGGCGGCAGCCAAAGGCAGTGTGGGCTGTCGCATTTGCCTGTGTTGTGGCGTTTATGGGGCTGGGTCTTGTCGATCCGATTCTACCCGCGATTGCCAGTCAACTACATGCGACCCCAGCTACGGTGGAACTGCTGTTTACAAGTTACCTGCTCGTAACGGGTATCGCAATGCTTATCACCGGTGTCGTTTCGTCGAATATCGGTTATAAAGCGACGCTTTTAACCGGACTATTTTTGATTGTCGTATTCGCCGCTCTCGGCGGGCATGCCGCGACTGTCCAGCAGATTATTTGGTTCAGGGCTGGGTGGGGGCTCGGCAATGCCTTGTTTATTGCAACAGCGCTGGCCGTGATTGTTGGGGTTGCATCTGGGGGTACAGAAGGGGCCATCATCTTGTACGAAGCCGCCCTCGGGCTTGGCATCTCGGTTGGTCCCTTGCTTGGCGGTTTACTTGGCGGCATTAGTTGGCGTGGTCCGTTTTACGGTGTTGCCGTCCTCATGGCCATTGGCTTTATTGGTATCTCGTCATTCCTGCGGGGGGTGCCTCGCCCGAAGCGCAGAAGTTCGATTGCCGATCCGTTTCGCGCCCTCAGTCACGGCGGTTTACTACGTCTTGGCATCACGGCGCTTCTCTACAACTTTGGATTCTTTACACTACTCGCCTATACGCCATACGTTTTGGCGACGTTCCACGTTGACGTTCACGGATTGGGGTACATCTTCTTCGGTTGGGGTGTCTTACTGGCCATTACGTCGGTGTTTGTTGCTCCGCGCTTGCAGCAGCGGTTTGGAACCCTTCCGACACTTGTTGGCGTCCTGCTCTTAATTGGCCTTGATTTGCTCTGCATTGGTCTCGGTCTGTCTTCTAAAACGCTGATCATCGTGATGGTCATTTTGGCCGGTGCGTTTCTCGGTGTGAACAATACCCTTATTACCACGGCTGTCATGGAAGTTTCTCCATTTGAGCGCCCGGTTGCTTCAGCAGCTTACAGCTTTATTCGTTTCTTCGGCGGTGCAATTGCCCCATGGGCGGCGGGGAAATTGGCTGCGGCCTACAGCCCCCATGTTCCGTATTATGTCGGGGCTGTCGCGCTCGGGTGTGCGGTGTTGGTGCTGCTCAGCGGTCGACGATATCTTCAGGCCATCTAGGGGGCCGCAGGCGTATAGCCCCAGTGGGGGCAGGCAATAGCGAGATGGAGGAAATAGCGAGATGGAGGAAATAGCGAGATGGAGGAAATAGCGAGATGAAGGAAATAGCGCGTCTGCAGCGCGCTATTCCTCTTAAAGACGGCTGGGTTGAAGGATAGCGCTTCTAGGACGCGCTATTTTGCGGCCACCAGAGTAGATGGAGTGGAAATAACGCGCTCTCAGCGCGTTATCCGCTAAAGTGAAAGAAATAGCGCGTCTGCAGCGCGCTATTCCTCTTAAAGACGGCTGGATTGAAGGATAGCGCTTCTAGGACGCGCTATTTTGCGGCCACCGGAGTGGATGGAGTGGAAATAACGCGCTCTCAGAGACTGTCGATTAACTACGCGAGATGCCGTTCGCCATTTTCGAAGATTATATCTGTATTACTCGTTATTTCTACGTAAATCTCGTGTTTTCTGGTATAATTGAGGTATCCGAGATTACGGGGAGTTGGAGAAATGAACGGGGTAAAGTACAAGAACTTTGAGCAAGCCTCCTTCGAGGACATCATGGTGTATTCAGTCATACCACCTCATCCATTCTGGGATGCAGTGGCGAAATACATTGATTTCTCGTTCGCGGATAAGCTCTGTGCTCCCTTGTACTCACCCATCGGCCAACACCCGTATGCCCCGTCCTTGAAACTTAAAATCCATCTCGTACAGCGGTACTACAACATTTCCGACCGTGAGATGGAGCTAAAGATCGTCGGTGATATCTTCATTAAGCGATTTTTAGGTGTACCGATCTCACTCGCAAAGTTTGACCACAGCACAATTGCGCTGGACAGGAGTCGGCTTGGCGCGGATATATTCCATGCCTGTCACGTGAATATCCTCGCTCAGGCACTGAACCTCGGCATGTGGGGACAAGATGATGACCGCTGGTTGGTAGATGCGTTCCACACGCATGCCAATGTTGCTACGCCAAGTGTATATGAGCTCATTCAACAAGCGGCTCAAAAGCTTGTGCGTTACTTGAAGCGTCATAACCCAGCGCGTTACGAAAAATTGAAGGAGAACATGGATGTGGGGGCATTCTTTCGCAAACTCAAGCGTGAGGTGCAGGGCAGCGAAAGAAATCTCGCCTTCAGCAATCTATGTGTTTTGGCGTTCAGTTTAGTGGCATGGCTGGAACGTGCGGACACCGACGACATGGATACCCAGTGGAAAAACGACAATGAGCAGGAAACAGCCAAGCAACAACGCGAGGTGCTCCTGCGTATTTTACGTGAGAACGTTACTCCGAAGCTCCCTGACGAAAACCAGTCTCCTTCATCTGAGAATGTGGAACCACAGAAAGAGGATATTCAGTACGTTGAACAGGACAAAAATAACAAGCCCTCCGACCGTGTAGTGAGTGCACATGACCCAGAAGTACGTGTTGGGCACAAGTCCAAAAAGCTGGCGTTTATTGGCGATAAGACACAAGTCGTGGAGTCGGCCAACTCTCACCTAGTCCTCAATGCGGAGCCTATCCCTGGTAATGAAGTAGATGGAATTGCACTGGAGTCGGTTGTAAAGGCTGTGGTGGATGAGTTCGACAAGCGTCCCAAGGAAGTAGTGGCAGACTCAGCTTACGGAAATGCTGAGAATCGCGACAAGCTCTCCAAGGAACTACATATCCTTCTAACGGCACCGTTGCCCAAATTCACGAACCCGTCCGGAAAGGCATTTCGAGCTGAAGACTTCACATACATACCGGAACGTGACGTGGTCGTGTGTCCTGGTGGGTACACGTCAGTCCGAAAGAACCACATTAAGCAATCTAAGGGTACACAACATGGATTTGCTGAAGAGGATTGCACAGCATGCCCTTTACGTGCGCAGTGCACCGACCATGCAAAGGGACGTACTGTGTTCGTGAGTGACTACTGGGAACTGATTCAGGAGGCAAAGAAGTACAATGCGAGCCAGGAGGGTCAAGAGGCACTTCGAGCTCGATACGAAATTGAGCGCACCAATAACGAAATGAAACGTCACCACGGACTCGGAAAGCCCCGAACCCGTGGTCGTAGCAAGTTGCGGATCGACGTTAAGATTACCTCTATGGTGGTCAATGTAAAGGTAATGGTGAAGGAGTTATTGAACCGAGGTAAGCCGTTAGAGGCCCCCGTCTGCCTTTAAAGTGGAAAAGGAAGCAAAAATGGAGGAATTGAGCGTGGGAAACCCAAGGTTAGCAACCAAAATTCAACCATTTGTATCCAATTACCTTCAAAAAATTCCCTAACAAAGGAAAACAGGAGCCTTACGGCTCCTGTTAATAGACACTCTCTCTCAGCGCGTTATCCGCTAAAGTGAAAGAAATAGCGCGTCTGCAGCGCGCTATTTTGCTGCGCTTTAGGGATGGCGATGGCGCAGCCGTCTTCCCGCACGCCTCCGACGAAACATCGCGAAGATGTTTATGACAGCCAAAAGCGCGAAGATAGCGGTTGCGGAAAATGCCGCATCCGCCTCGATGTACGCTGTTTTCGCTTGCAAGTAAAGACCAGCAACACCGCTGACACAGGTGCACAGAACCCATACACTTCGAACCAACAACCGCTCTTGGCGTTCAATTCGGTACAGTGCTTCCTGCATATCGAGACGAATACTGAGGTCGCCTTGCTCAGCTTGTTTGAGCACGCGTTCCAAAGTCTGCGGTAACCTTACGGCTGCTGCTCCCGTCTCTTCCACTTGGGACAGTATGACGTCGGCAGCCATCGCAGCCTTTTCTCCAAACAATCGTCTCACCAGGTCGGTCGCCGTTTTGTGTAAATTGCGTTTGCCATCGCCGGCGGCATCGAGGAGTTTGTTCAGCATCGGCAAAGCGCGTTTCTCAAGGATGTTCATCCAGTCGATATTGGGATGGAGCTGTGTGGCGACGCCCGCAGACATCCCGATGGTTCGTCCAAGGAACATGAACTTCGCCTGTACGACGAGCGGCTCGTCATGTAGGAAGTTTTGAAAGTCGTCAACAAATTTGTCCAGTTCGGGTCCTCGCTGGAGCTGTACACCAGTAATTCTGTCAAGGACAACGCTTAGGGCTCGCTTTAGAAATTGCCTGTCGGCCGTCGCCTGTAAAAAGCCGAGTTCATCCATGCAGTTGACGACTGTATCGAGATCGCGCACGAGAGCAGCTCGGACCAACCGGGCAAATGCCGATACCTCTTCAGGGCGGAGTTCCGCCATCATCCCGAAGTCCAAAAAACAAAGTCGCCCGTCATCGAGAACAAACAGGTTGCCGGGGTGCGGATCAAGATGTACAAATCCGTGCACGAGCATCTGTTCGAGATAGGCGTCGACGAATATGTTGACGACTTGTTGTGGGTCGACGCCTTTCTCCTTCATGGCTGCGATATCGGTGATCTTTGTACCCTTCATGAACTCCATGACGAGGACACGGCGGGAAATGTACTCCTCATACAGCCGGGGAACCACTATCTCAGGCCTGTCCTTGAATTGTCGGGCAAAGTGTTTTAAGTGATCCGCTTCGGCGCGGTAGTCGAGCTCCTTAAACACGTTGCGTCGGAATTCTTCGTAGATGTCCTGTACACGCAGCCTTTTTCCGGTCTTTGTAAAGCGGTGCAGCACGCGGACGATGCGGCGGAGGGCTTTCAAGTCGATGTCAGCCAACCGTTCAATGCCAGGGCGAAGTACCTTTACCGCGACAGCTTGTCCGTCCTGAAGCACAGCTTCATGCACTTGACCGAGCGAGGCTGCGGCAATAGGTTTCTCATGGAAGAAGGTGAATATCGCGTCGATGCGAGCACCAAGCTCGCTCTCGATGATTGGGCGGACTTTCTCAAACGATACGCCCGGAACAGCGTCCTGTAGTTGTGTCAATTCCTTCGTGAATGCAAGCGGCAACACATCTGCACGCGCGCTTAAAAATTGACCCACTTTGATAATCAAACCCTCAAGACGCAAGGCAGCCCGCCGAACACGCGCGCCTGAGCGGGCGTAGACGCGGGCTTCTGCCTCTTCGAGTCTGGCACCAGACAACCTTCTGCGGGCCCGTCGTATCCTGCGGTAATCAAGCAGAAACGACAAAGCCAACAAAAAGATACGAAGGGACCTCGTGATTTGTCGCCACACAGAGACTTCTCCTATCTGTAACTGCGGATTCTGCTACCCTGGCGTCACGCCATTGCACTGCTGCAACGGCTCGCGCTTGTTGTGTTGTCCGCTTACGCTCTACATGTTAGTCTGGTGTGCGCCAGGGTTCGCGTTCCCCACTTACTCCGTCGGTTTGGTGTCAGTTGGCTCTTCATCCCACACTGCGAGCGCTTCGCGGAATTTACTCCGAAAGCGGCGAGCTTTGTCACGGTATTCCTCACGTTCTTCCTCGGACAGTCGGGATTTGGAGATGTACTTTACCCCGAAGAGAAGCAAGAGCCAGCGAAATGGAGCTGGGACGGGGCAATAACGGCGTCGGAACCAAAACATGATTACCACACCCTTTTCTATCTCAAATATTGAGTTGCTTCAGATTCAACATACAGCTTCAATCCGGGCCGGTCAATCACATGAATGATTCACAGCTCCGTCAAAATGGCAGCTGTATTGATGTTCATCATGAACTGTTATAACACAGAGTTCGCTCACTAAATGCAGTATTCATACACACTTCGCGAAACGAACGGCGATAATCGGAAACTGTTTCTGTTCGAATTGCATAACTGTTTAGTGACTTTTCAATTTAAAGTATGTTAGAATTCTGATTATTAAAACGCATGTGGAAAGCGGTTTCAGGACAATCTTGACGAACTACGGGCTTGTTTGGGATCGGTGGAACCAGATTTAATGGCCCATGTTGACTATCACGACTACTAAAACGGACGATAACACGTGTTTTAGCCAGTGGTCTGATATGCGTCCGCAAATGGTTGCTCTGGAACTTATGCGTTTCTACTGTGCGCATTATTATCTGTGTCGAGGAGGGGTTGGCATGCAGGACTGCGGTTGGAAAGTAGGCGGGAAACAGGGCGAAGGTATCGACAGCACTGGTGATATCTACGCCATCGCCTTGCACCGTATGGGCTATTACGTTTTCACGTACCGTCACTTTATGTCCCTCATCAAAGGTGGCCATACGAATTACAAGATCCGTGTCGCGGATGAGCTGGTTCGGCACCATGGTGACTTGGTCCACGTGCTCATTGCTTTTGACCAAAAGACGATTGATGAGAACTGGCGAGAATTGGCTGACGGGGCAGTAGTTGTTTACGACGGAGCTTCGTTTGAAGCGACCATTCCTGAACACCTGAACGTTCATCTCTGCCAAGTCCCACTAACAGAGATTGCCAAGCAGGCGGGTGGAGCCATCATGAAAAATATGGTCTCCATTGGCGTCACGGCAGCGGTTCATGAGATGGACCCGGAACTCTTTCACTCGGTCATTGAAGACAAGTTTGGCAAAAAGGGAGCCAAGGTCGTCGAGGCCAATTTGAAAGCTGTTCGCGAGGGGTTCAACTACTACCAAGAGCACTACAACGCGCACATTCCGATGCCAAAACCGACCTCAAAGCCTTCTGCAGACAACCATTTTTACGTCTCCGGCAATCAAGCCGCAGGTTTCGGCGCGCTGGCAGGCGGATGCAGATTCCTCGCAGCTTATCCGATTACGCCAGCAACGGAAATCATGTACTGGATGATTGCGGAGATGCCAAAGCACGGCGGTATCGTCGTACAGGCCGAAGATGAAATTGCTGCTGTCAACATGGCAATTGGCGCCAACTTTGCCGGTGTGCCAGCGATGACTTCGACCTCAGGCCCAGGTTTTTCACTCATGATGGAAGCGCTTGGACTCGCTGGCATGTCGGAGACCCCGCTTGTCATTGTCGACGTACAGCGCAGCGGGCCATCCACAGGATTGCCCACGAAGACTGAACAAAGTGACCTGAACGAAGCTCTTTACGGTACACACGGCGAGATACAACGCATCGTGTTGACCCCGAGGACCGTCGAAGAGTGCTTCGGGCATACGGCTGACGCATTCCACTTGGCCGAGAAATATCAGATGCCTGTGATTGTCCTGACAGACCTTTACATGGGCATGTCGTCCCAGTCCATTGACCGCTTTCCTATCGACACGCTCTCCAACGAGCAGGGCAAACGTATGTCCGACGAGGCCTTGCTGGCCTTGGAATCTGGCGCGTTCCTCCGCTATGATGATACCGTGTCTGATGGCGTGTCTCCGCGCAGTGTACCGGGCCAGAAGAATGGCCGGTTTGTTGCACTTGGCAACGAGCACAATGGCATTGGTCTAGAGGTGGAGGAGCAGTATATCCGCCAAGCCCAAGCCGACAAGCGGCAACGCAAACTAGGCGATTTCAGCCACACAAGCGGCGTCAGTGTCGATGGCAAAACAGATGCTCCATTTGCCTTGGTAGGCTTTGGCAGCACCTACGGCCTGCTGGAAGAGGCGAGGGAACAACTCGTACAAAGCGGCTTAAAGGTCAAACATATTCACTTTTCACGCGTTGCCCCGTTCCCGCTCGATGATTTCACAAAGGCCATGGATGGCGTAGAACGCGCCCTCGTTGTGGAACTCAATCAGCAAGGTCAACTGGCAAATGTGATTCGACAGCAAGCGGGCTATCACCAGGTACTGTTTAACGGGCTAAAATATAATGGCGATCCGCTGTATGTCCACGAAGTACTCGAACGCGCGAAGCAGGTCTTTCCGATGGGGGTGCTGCAATAATGTCAACAATGAAGGACTTCAAGGCTGAAAAACCGACTTGGTGCCCTGGCTGCGGCGACTTTGGCGTACTCAACGCCATGCAGCGCGCAGCGGTGGCACTTGGACTTGAACCTGAAAATGTCGCTGTAATTTCCGGAATCGGGTGCTCCGGAAAAATGTCGCAGCACTTTGGTGGTTATGGTCTCCATTCGCTGCACGGAAGGTCACTGCCGACCGCGCAAGCTGTAAAACTGGCAAATCGTCATCTGACTGTGCTTGCCGCAGGCGGTGACGGTGACGGGTTTGGTATCGGGATGGGGCATTTTGTTCATGCCATGCGTCGAAACGTAGACATCACGTACATCGTCATGGACAATCACATTTACGGCCTCACGACAGGGCAGGCGTCACCAACGAGTGACCTTGGCTCGACAACCAAAACGTCTCCGCACGGGACCGTGGAAAAGCCGATTGAACCACTGCAACTCGCCCTCTCGGAACGGTGTGGATTCATTGCACAAGGTTTTTCGGGAGATACGAAACATCTCGCTCAGTTGATTGAGCAGGCCATTTTGCATCGCGGCTTTTCGTTCGTGAACGTCTTTAGCCCGTGCGTCACGTTTAACAAGGTCAACACTTATGAATCCTACAAGGGCGGACTCGTCAACCTTGATGAGGACGAAACCTACGACAAGACGGACCGCTTCCTTGCGATGAAACGGGTCAGTGATGCCGATAACCTCGTGGTCGGTGTCGTCTATCAGGATGAAACGCAACCTGCGTATGACGCAAGCGTCTACGGATATCCTGAGGAACCGTTGGTTCACCTCTCCCAAGGGTTGGAGCAGGAAGAGTACGGGCGCATCCTGGCGAACTTTAGGTAGAACTGGCGAGCCCAGTCTCGGTGGGGCGCAATGGTCGCCTTTCGACAGAAGGGTCTTGGACTGAGGCGCAATCGTCGCCTTTCGACAGAAGGGTCTTGGACTGGGGCGCTGTGGTCGCCTTTCGACAGAAGGGTCTTGGACTGAGGGCGCAATAATAGAAGAAGACATGGATTGAGAGAGACAAAAACGGGAGTGTTTGCTAGAGAGAGCGAAGAGCTAGAGAGAGCGAAGAGCTAGAGAGTTAGGGAGGAACCAGACATGGAAGCACGCATTCGGATGCCAAAGCTTAGAGAACGCATCATGACTGCTGACGAAGCGGCGAGTTTTATTCAGGACGGAATGACTCTTGGTATCAGTGGGTTTACTCGTGCGGGAGACGCGAAGGCTGTGCCGATGGCACTTGCAGAGCGGTGCAAGCGAACGGGTGAACCGATGCACATTCAATTGTGGACTGGGGCTTCAGTTGCAGAAGAAGTCGATAGGGTTTTGGCAGAAGCGGGCATTGTCCATCGCAGACTGCCCTACCAATCAGACAGACTGCTGCGAGATGCGATTAACCGCGGTGAAATCATGTACACTGACCAGCATTTGAGTCTGACTGTCGAGATGATTCGCGCCGGGCAGTTAGGGCGACTCGATGTAGCCATCATCGAAGCGGTTGCCATTACGAAGGATGGCGGCATTATTCCGTCAACCTCCGTGGGAAACTCACCTACATTTGCGGCTATGGCAGATATGGTCATCATCGAACTGAACACAAGGCAGTCACCGCTGCTTGAGGGCATGCATGACATCTATCTGCCAGGGCCGCGTCCCCACCGGGAACCTTTGCCACTCAAAGAAGTTGACGAGCACATCGGTACAACCTATATTCCGGTGGACGCTGATAAAATTGTCGGGATTGTCCTCACGGACCGGGCTGACCATTTTGTCGATATGGTGCCGGGTGATGAAGAGACCGAAATGATTGCCAGGCATCTCCTTGACTTTTTTGAGGAACAGGTAAAAACCGGGCAAATGCCGCCGGAGCTCTACCCCCTTCAATCCGGTGTGGGTGCTGTCTCGAATGCCGTTTTAAGCGGACTCAAACACGCAAGTTTCAAGAATCTGACCATGTATTCCGAAGTATTGCAGGACGCTGTATTTGAGCTCCTTGACAGCGGGGTACTTGCTTTTGCATCGGGTTGTGCCATTACGGTCACTCCCCAACACGCGGCGGAATTGATGCAGCGGCTTCACCAGTACCGTGACAAAATCATTCTTCGACCGCAGGAGATTTCGAACCACCCTGAACTCATTCGGCGTCTCGGGGTGATTGCCATGAATACCGCACTCGAGGCGGATATCTATGGGAACGTCAACTCGACGCACGTGTCCGGTACGCACATCATGAACGGCATCGGCGGGTCTGGAGACTTTGCGCGCAATGCGCTGTTGTCTGTGTTTGTCACAAAGTCAACCGCAAAACATGGGGATGTTTCCTCGATTGTGCCGATGGTCTCGCATGTCGACCACACGGAGCACGATGTCGATATTCTCGTCACCGAGCAAGGGCTTGCTGACCTTCGCGGGCTTGCGCCGCGGGAGCGCTCCCGGCTCGTGATTGAGAAGTGTGCTCACCCTGACTTTAAAGACGCACTCCTTGAGTACGTTGAACGGGCAGAACTTCGAGGTGGGCAGACGCCGCACGTCATCGAGGAAGCGCTCAGTTGGCATCAGCGGTTCCGGGAAAGCGGATCGATGCGCGCGATAGAGCATGAATACGTCTAAATCTTGAACACAAATCGGCAGGTGATCTGCGTCACAAGCCCTTCTTCGCCAAGACTGTATGCTGAAGACAGTTGGCGCAATTGAATTGTGACGCGGAGGCGCATGTCGATGAACCAGGCGGTTGCTCGTTTGCAAGACAGGAATCTCAAGCGGAATTTCAACCGGGATATCAAGCGGGATTTCAATCAAAATCCGTTTATTGTGATTTGGGAAGTGACCCGTGCCTGCCAACTTCATTGTCTGCACTGCCGAGCAGAAGCGCAGAGACATCGGGATGAGCGGGAATTGACCACGGAGGAAGGGTTCGCGCTGATAGATGCCGTCGCGGAGATGGATCATCCGCTGCTGGTCTTCACCGGCGGCGATCCGCTCGAACGCCCGGACCTCTACGATTTCATCCGCTACGGTAGGAGCAAAGGGCTGCAGGTGTCCATCACGCCAAGTGCAACGCCAAAAGTGACCGCACAGGCGATTGCTGACGCCAAAGCAGCCGGTCTGGAGCGGTGGGCGTTTAGCCTCGACGGATGGTGCGCAGAAATTCACGACAAGTTCCGCGGTACCAAAGGGTCTTATGACAGGACGATAACAGCACTGGGAATTTTGCGCGACGAAGGCATTCCGATTCAAATCAACACGACGGTGACGCGGTATAACCTAGATGACCTTGAACGGATTGCACAGGTCGTGGAATCTTACGGGGCAGTCTTGTGGAGCGTGTTTTTCCTTGTCCCCACAGGGCGGGCGAGAGCGAAGGACATGGTGACCGCCGATGAGCACGAAGCCGTGATGAATTGGCTGTATGAGCGTTCGAAAAGAAGTTCTTTCGACGTGAAGACGACTGCTGCCCCGCATTATCGACGGGTCGTGCTGCAACACCTTCATGATGCCGTCGAGCCAGCTCTGCTGCAGAGCGATCCGCTGCGTTCCACACGCGGCGTAAACGACGGCAACGGGTTTGTCTTCATCTCGCACATCGGCGATGTCTACCCAAGCGGATTTCTTCCCGTCAAAGCGGGAAACGTGAGGGAAACCTCGTTATCACAACTGTACCGGGAATCACCAGTATTCAAATCACTTCGCGATGTGAATCAGTTGAAGGGCAAGTGTAGGGTTTGCGAGTTTCGCCAAGTCTGCGGGGGGTCTCGCGCACGGGCGTACGCGCTGACAGGCGACTACTTGGAGAGTGACCCGAGTTGTGCGTACGTTCCACGTGCTCTGGCCGCCCCGAACTAGGATGGACGTCGTTCTAGCGAGCTGAGGTGCAGTCTCGAGAAGCGCTATCTCAACCACAAGACGGACGTTTTGACAGTTTGAAGGCTGCTGAGATTCCTCAGCAGCCTTGAGTTTAAAGTTGGGGCTGACGCTTTTTTGGCGCCAGCCCGTTGATTTAACCTGGTTTATCTTTTACCCAACGAGGTACTCAACTTCATCGGCAATGGCCATAATCGTCAGATCTCTATTGTCGAAATACCACGCATCTTCGTCTCTGATGAATAGTCTGATGCCATCGAGTTCAGCTTCTGCTGCCACGTTCTTTGGCGGTTCCACACTAATCCCAAGTGAGAACCCAGGATGCACGGCCCCGTCACCGCCGTACTTGACAAAAAACCGAATCGCGTCTCCCCGTCCTACACCAAGTTCCGACCTAAACCACTGTAGCGCTTTCTTGTCGCAGTCAATGTGCACGGTCATTCACTCCTTGTCACGCGTACTCTCCTGTGGCATACACAGAGAGGCATCCAGGGTGCAACTCGTCGAGGTTCTGTTACCACGCATTGTAGCTTATGCGCGACAAGTCGTCAGCAACGTTTTCACCAGCAAAGGCTCGATTCCCGCTCTTTGTCTCGTCTATTCCTTTACAACAAGAACAGGAATCTCCGAGCGGTGAACAACACCCTGACTCGTACTACCGAGTAATAGTCTATCTAGCGTGCCCCGTGTGTGACTGCCGATAACAATCAAATCTGCATCAAGCGAAATGGCAGCTTTACAGAGGGCGTCGACTGGGTGTCCGCGTTCGTTGTGAAACATGACACGGTGTCCCCACTTGTGAAATAAGGTGTGAAGTGCGTGGGACCGCAGGCGTTCTACCATGGCTTTCTCATAGTGCTCTGGTACGTTTCCGTACCGGAGAGTCTCCGTTGGTGTCACGTACATTGCAGTCAGGTGAGCATCTTCAAAAGCACCCATGAGCGAGTTGACCGTTTCCACCAATTTCTTCGTCTCAGAGCCGTCGATTGCCACGAGTATCCTTCGCATGGCCTCCGCCTCCCTAGACCCTATTTTCGAGGATCTTTGTACAAGTTGCATCGTCCAAACGGGGGATTTCAGAGCGCACTGCAGACTGCATCGATAACGGGACGGTATCGCGCACGGTCCCAAGAGTTATACGAGGGATGAGGAACCTCATGGATGACAGTCCAGTTCGGACTTTCCACTTGTGTGAGGCGAACAAACTTTTGCGCAAACCTGCCGCACGGAACAATCGTCAAGGGATAGTCTGTGAGACGTGCGAGCTTGTCACGAAGCGAACAAACCAGAGCGGATTGAACTGCCTCACAGTACGGGTTGGAATAGACGTCTCGCTGATTCTCGGACCGCACGACAGACATCGCGTCAAACCATTCCTGGTGCCGCGAAATCAATGCTTTGTCTCGGTAGGCGCTAGCCTGAAGCGGGATGTTGCTTACGTTGACAAGTCCGATCCGGTTCAGGCGGGGCCGATTCTTACCCTCGTCTGCATTCTTCTTGACGAGCCTGCCGAGAGCAAATTTGGCGTAGTCGGATCCAAATAAATGGCGCGTCATTGTGATTCCTGATGCGCCAGAGACCGGGGCTCCAAACTCCAACTCCTGAACATGGGGAGATTCGAGGATGAAGATAAGGGTGGAGGAAGGTAGAAGAATGTCCCGGACTTCATACTTTACTTTAAGTTCCGCAGTCAAACTCTGAAAACTTGCGTCAAGGTTAACACCTGCCGGGTGGCCATTCGCCGAACCAGAACTGGCCGCAGAGCCTGAACCGACTGCGGGATGAGAACCCACCGCTTCATCTTGAATCGGTGGGATAGTGTTGTTGGAATGGGGAATAGCACCACTTTTGTGATTTGTCACCCTATTGCACCTCCATCTGTGCATTCGACGGCGGGATTTTCGACATCCAGAGTCCTATGAGACTGGCTGCAAGGCAAATTGGGATGAGAATGAATGCCACATTGAGTCCGAACCAGGAGGCAATGCCGCCAATGAGCCAACTGACAACCATACTTCCGATACCCGCAGACGTAAACAATAAACCAAGGACCTTGCCCGAGTGGTTAGGGAACGTTTCGCTCGCGATGGCAGTGATGGTCGGGAAGATGACGGCGAAGCCAACTCCCGCGAGCACGAATGCAAACGTCCAATCGGTGCGAAGTTCACCAACGACAATGAAAGCGAAAGCAATCACCGTACTCCATAGAATCGCACGGTGATGACCGACACGACTTATCCACAGGTGCCCCAACAATCTCCCGATGGTAAATGTAGCGTAAAAGCCTGAGAGGTACATGGAACTATGGGACAGCGACAATTGTCGACCGTGCACGAGATAAGTTGGTAACCACGCTCCGACGCCAACCTCAGCCATGACGTAAGCCGTTATCGCTACGAGTAACCCGGCGAGCGTAAAGGAGAAGTGAAGGCCTTTCTCGTGGGTCTGGAGGGTCTGGTGGGGCCACTCCGTCTCGTTTGAATCCTTCACTGCGCTTGCAAGCACAGGCTGCTGTTGCTGTTGCGTTAGCTCTTGCTTTAGTGGTTGCTCTTGCTTTAGTGGTTGCTCTAGCTCTTGCTTTAGCTCTAGCTCTAGCGGTTGCTCTAGCTCTTGCTCTAGCGGTTGCTCTAGGTCTGGTTGTAGCTCTTGCTTTAGCGCTTGCTGTAACGAGTGCCTCAGCGGTTTTTGGTGCTGACGGGTTTTTGGGAATCGCGTGGCGACAACGCCGATGAGGACCACGAGCAAGAGTGCGGCAAGAATGACAAACAAGGGACGCCAGCCGCCAAGGCGTGCAATCAGCCAAGTAGCGACGACAGGGAAGGCAAATGCCCCGACACCATAAAGTCCGTGGAGGATATTAAACATGCCGGCTTGTTGCCCTGGTTGCGAGCTGTCCACGAAATCAGAGAACTCTTTAGCATCGCTCGAACCACTGCTTGCCTTGATTTTCGATTCGGCAAGCACCGGGATGAGCGCGTTCACGCTGACTTCCATCCAACCGCTTCCCACACCTGACAGTGCGAAGGCGGCAACAGCAATATAAAAATGGCCCGCCATACCGGCCAAAACGAGACCGAGCATGGTGATGAGACCGCCAATCAGCACCGCAAATTTGACTTCAACATAGTTCAAACGAAACCCAACAGAACTGCTTCCAATCAGATAGCCAATGGACACGGCTGCAAATAAGACGCCAAGTTCACTATAGGAAAGCGAGAATGTCTTTTGCATCAATGGTCCGGAAATCGACCGTGTCATGTCAAAGACGCCAACTAACAGCATCACGAGTAATGCCCATAGGAAAGCCCGGTGCTTCATGTCATCATCCTTTTCTTCTGTCTCTATTATACAAGCCGTTGGCAACTGGATATTCGACTGTCCGAGCAGTACCCCCCGCCGAGCCCAAGGTTCCTGTCATCAATGTTCCTGTAGTATGATGATCGAAAGAGCAAAATGCCGGAACAAGAGTGGAAAAAGAGCCGAGAACAGATGGCCGGAGCAGGCATCCGGAACAGACAGGTAGATGACAAAGGAGGCACAATTCTTGGCGACCCCAGAAGCCGTACGTTTGCACCCGGCTGCAGGTTCAATCGAGGCAAGCGTTGAGATTTCAGGAAGCAAAAGTCTCACTAACCGGGCCCTGATTCTAGCAGCGTTAGCCCAGTCGACTGAAGTCTCTGAAGCCTCTGAAGTGCACGGAATTCTGCACTGTGATGATTCGCACTGGTGCATTGGTGCGCTTAAAGCGCTTGGAATCCAAATCGACATCGACGGGACAACCGTCACAGTCCATGGCTGCGGGGGAAAGTGGCCACTGGTGGAGGCGGAGGTATACACCGGATCGTCGGGGACGTTGTCCCGCTTTCTCCCGCCTGCACTTGCAGCGGGCCATGGGAGATTCACACTACAGGCGAGTGAGCAGATGTCACGCCGGCCTGTGGGACCACTGCTTGACGCATTGTCAGCGCTGGGTGCTCGTGTGGAGTTCCTCCGGGAGCCCGGGTATTATCCGTTTGTGCTACACGCAGAAGGTCTTCAGGGCAGCGAGGTGGAGGTGCCTGGAGACGTTTCCAGCCAGTACTTGAGCGGACTACTGATGGCGACACCGTTGGCGACAGGGCCTGTCACTGTCAAACTGCAGGGCACCCTTGTGCAGCCGGCGTACATTGATCTCACGATTCAATTAATGCGTGATTTTGGTGTGACGGTCGGAACCGCAGCAACGGATGGAAGAATGGCGTTCTCGGTCACCCCACAACCGTATCTTGCGCGTACCGTGACTCTCGAAGCAGACGCATCCACAGCAGGGTACTTTTTTGCGGTTGCGGCACTGACAAAAGGCAGGGTGCGCGTCACGAATCTTGATTCACGAACAGCGCAACCTGATATCAAACTGCTTGATGTACTTGAGCGCATGGGAGCAACGGTCGTTCGCGGCGACGGCTGGACAGAGGTGGAGGGCCCAGCGAAATTACAGGGAGGATTCTCCGTCAGCCTGCATGAGTTCAGTGACCAAGCATTGACCATCGGCGCCTTGTCTGTCTTTGCGGACGGTCCAGTAACCGTAACTGACGTGGGGCACATCCGCAAACACGAATCGGATAGAATCAGTGCGCTTCACGATTGCCTGACACGACTTGGCATCCGCATGGACGAAATGGAAGACGGTTTTACTGTGTATCCTGGGTCGGTCACGCCGGGGCGTCTCCCCACGTTTGACGATCACCGCGTGGCCATGTCGATGTCGCTTATTGGTGCTGTCGTACCTGGGATAGAGCTTGTCAATCCGGGGTGTGTCGCGAAGACGTGCCCAGACTTCTTTGAACGATGGGCTGCGATTGGTGTCGGTGTTGAGATGCTTGACGGCTGAACCAAGGGATGGGCATGCATGTTCGCTGCGAAAGGAGCGATTTCGCTGGAGCTTCTGGACGTAAATATTACTACTCTTGGGGATAGTGCGGTTGTCATCGAGTTCGCAAATCGGGCACTCGACGAAGCGTATCCACTCGTTCAGGCGACGTACAGACGTATCGGTGATGCACCCGATGCCTTTTGTAAGGCCGTCGTCCCTGGTTACACGACAGTGACTGTTTATTACGATCCGCTGGCCGTCACGTACAACTCCCTACGTGACCATCTGAAATTGGTACTTCGCGACGTGGAGCCCCTCTACGCAGAAGCGACGGCTCCTGTCGACATCCCTGTTTGCTACGGCGGTGATTACGGACCGGACCTGGCGCTTGTCGCGAAATTTGCAGGCATCACCGAGACGGAGGTCGTACGCCTACACACCGACGAGGTGTACACGGTTTACATGATTGGATTCGCGCCAGGGTTCCCGTATCTCGGTGGACTCGATTCGCGCATCGCAATGCCGAGGAGGGCGACGCCGAGGGTGAGTATTCCAGCGGGATCGGTCGGGATTGCCGGCGCACAAACCGGCGTCTATCCCAACGAGAGCCCGGGTGGATGGCAAGTGATTGGGCGAACTCCCATCCAGTTGTTTGATGCAGAGAAGCTCCCACCGAGTCTGCTCAGGCCAGGGAACACGGTACGCTTTCACCCCATTTCGGAGGACGAATACAGGCTGCTAAAGTCGCCGCCAAAAGGGGGAGGTACGGATGATTGAAGTCGTCCGCAGCGGACTCCTGACCACGGTTCAGGACCTTGGGCGATTTGGATATGAGGCAGCCGGTGTGAGTCCGAGTGGTGCGATGGACACCGTACTGGCAGAGCTTGCAAACGCCATCGTTGGAAACGACAAAGACGCAGCAGTGCTTGAGCTCACATGGGTTGGGCCACAGCTGACATTTACCGAAGAAGCGTGGATTTCCATCTGCGGTGCGGACATGCAAGCCAAAGTGGACGGAACGCTTGTGCCGCGCAATCGCCTGATTCAGGTTTCCGCTGGCGCAAAACTCACCTTTGCCACGGCCAAGCACGGGGCGAGAAGCGTACTCGCCGTCGCTGGCGGGATTGACGTACCTGTGATTCTTGGAAGCAGGAACACGCATGTGCATGCGAAGTTGGGCGGTTATGACGGGAGACCACTCCAGCCGGGAGATGTCCTGAAACTTTGCATCCCCAGTGAAGCGACAGCAATGTGGCTACGAAAACAGCCTATGCACCCAAGTGGAGCTTCCGTACGGGTCTCATCCTGGGAATTACGCATACCGCGCGAAGTGGATGGCGGCTTGAATGAGAATGGCAGCGAACAGGTCATTCGCATAATTCCGGGACCGGAGTTCTTGTGGTTTGCGGATGACGTTCGCCAGATGTTGACCGAAGCGGAATACGAAGTGACGCAGTCGTCGAATCGGATGGGCTACAGATTAGCCGGCATGCCGCTGATTCCCGAGCGCAAGGAACACTTATGGTCTAGTGCCGTAACATTCGGTACGGTACAGGTGCCTCCGGATGGGCAACCTGTGGTATTGATGGCGGAACGGCAAACAACCGGGGGCTATCCGCGTATCGGCGTCGTCGCCAGTGTTGACCGTCCGCGGTTAGCGCAGCTGAGGCCGGGGCATCGGTTGAAGTTTACCTGGATAGACGTGAACACGGCACAGCAATTGCTGATAAGGCAGAGGAAGATTATCTCGCAACTGAAGACGTTATTACGGTATTCGGGAGGCGTGTCATGACGACGTACCAAATTGACCTCAACTGCGACTTGGGGGAGAGTTTCGGAAACTACAGACTTGGGAATGACGAATCGGTTTTAAAGTTTGTCACGTCTGCAAACGTCGCATGCGGGTTTCACGGCGGTGACCCGGGTGTAATGCGCAAAACGGTTGCTCTCTGTGCACAGGAAGGTGTGGCGGTGGGGGCTCATCCTGGCCTGCCCGATCTCGTTGGCTTTGGCCGCCGCAACATGGCAGTTTCTCCAGCTGAAGTGTACGATATGGTCGTTTATCAGATTGGGGCACTGCTTGGATTCGCGCGGACGGAGGGCGTCCGTTTGCGCCACGTAAAACCGCACGGTGCGCTCTATAACATGGCTGCGAAGGACTTCAAGTTGGCTGATGCGATTGCACGGGCGGTACGGGATGTGGACCCTCAGCTTGTGCTTTTTGGTCTTTCTGGCAGTCAACTGATTGCAGCTGGGAAACAGGTGGGACTCGCGACAGCAAGTGAGGTTTTTGCTGACCGGACCTACCAACCGGATGGAACGTTAACGCCACGCACGGAGCCTGATGCGCTGATTACAGATGTCAGCCAGGCAGTGGCCCAGGTGCTCCGAATGGTCAAGGAGCAAACCGTTGAAAGTCGGCCAAATAATCGGCCAAATAGTGGTCCGAATAGCGGCCCGAATAGCGGCCCGAATAGTGGCCCGAATAGCCAGCCGAATAGCCAGCCGAATAGCCAGCCGAATAGCCAGCCGAATAGCCAGCCGAATAGCCGGCCAAATAGTGGCCCGAATAGTGGCCCGAATAGTCGGCCAAATAGTGGAATCGAAACGACCCGAGTTCCCATCGTTGCGCAAACTGTATGCCTGCACGGGGATGGCAGCCACGCTTTATTGTTGGCGGAAACGTTGCACAAAACGCTGCAAGAACAAGGAATTCTGTTAGCGGCTACGTAGGTTTTGTTGAGGATATACGGAGGTTTTGCTGAGGATATACGGACGTTTTGCTGATGATAAAGGAATTCTTTTAATGGATAACTTTAGGTAATTTGCATTTTTGAACAAATTTTGAAATCTCTAAATCGACCTCCTATTAATTGACGACGTAGTAGATTAATCACTATAATTGGGCCTACATCGTCGATTCTGAATTAACAGGAGGAAGTCATGGCAGGACAGGGTTCATTTAAAAAGAGACTGGGCCTTTTGGACTTAACCTTACTCGGGTTAGGATCTATCATTGGTTCAGGCTGGTTGTTCGGCGCCGTCAAGGGTGCGCACTACGCCGGCAATCTAGCGTGGTTAGCTTGGGTTTTTGGTGCCGTCGCTGTAATTCTCATTGGTCTCGTGTACGCCGAACTTGGCGCCGCAATGCCACGAGCAGGCGGATTTGTTCGCTACCCTCAATACACCCACGGGTCTCTCGTCGGCTGGTTAATTGGGTTTGCATCCATGCTCGCGTATTCCAGTGTGGCTGGCGTTGAAACCGACGCATTTCGGTCGTACGCCGCAGGTTGGTGGCCCGGACTTGAGACAAGTTCTGGCGAGGTCACGATTCTTGGCATACTCGTTCAGGTTGCTCTGTTAGTCGTGTTTTTCCTCATCAACTACTGGAGTGTTGCCGTGTTTGGCAAGGTCAACACCATTGTCACTCTCTTTAAATTTATCGTACCGTTGCTGATTATCGTCCTCTTACTCACACACATGCAGCCATCGAATTATTCTGTGGGTCATGCAGCACCAGGTGGGATTCAAGGTGTCATGGAAGCCGTTGCCGGTGCTGGTATCGTTTTCTCCTATCTCGGCTTTCGTCAGGCCATCGATTTCGGTGCAGAGGCGAGCAATCCCCAGCGTGACATTCCGCTCGCCATCATTTTTGCCGTCATCATCGGCGCCGTTCTCTACCTGTTGCTGCAGTTTGCCTTCATTGGTGCTGTTCCGAAGGAGGCATTGGCGAATGGCTGGGCCGGCATTACGACGACAACGTTCAAACAGCCTTACGTTGACATTGCAAAGGCCCTCGGCATCTTCTGGCTAGGTAACGTGGTCTTTGCTGACGCTGTGATTTCTCCTTCTGGCACAGGTAATGTTTATATGGCAGGTACAGCTCGGGTCTTGTTTGCTTGGGCGAAGAAAGGCATTTTCTACTCCGTGTTTGGCAAGGTCAACGCTCGTACAGGTATTCCTCGCGGCGCGTTGTGGCTGTCGTTGATTCTGTCGATTGCCTGGATTCTTCCAAACTGGGGTGCGTTCAAGTTTAGTCAATGGGGCGTCTTGATTAACGCGGTTACGTCCGCAACCGTCATGACCTACATGGTTGGCCCTGTGTCTCAGGCTGCGCTGCGCAAGTCAAGTCCGAACATGCATCGACCGTTTAGACTGGGCGGCTGGCAGATATTCTCGCCGATTGCGTTCATTTTTGCCACATGGATCATCTACTGGTCCGGCTTCACGACGGACGCCCTGCTGATATCCATGACCCTTGCTTCTCTAATCCTGTACTTCGCGTTTATGGACAGGGACAAGGAGTGGCATCACAAGCTGAAGACGGAATGGAAAGCTGGAATGTGGCTGATTGCCTACTTCATTTTCATTTTCGTCATGACGCGTATCGGATCATTCGGACCGACAGATGCAAGCGGGAATGTTCACCCGGTAATTGGAAGTCCGTGGGACACGGTCATCGTCGCCATCGGCAGCATTTTCCTCTACTACTGGGGTGTCAACAGCGCGCTGGCAAAACCGCAAATTGATACAGATGATGACGAAGAGTTCGTTGCCACGATGCAAGCAGGTGAGGTATAAGCGGACTAGCGGAACATTTGAGTCTTTGAATGTGACCAAATTTCAACAGGGGCTGCCCGATGTCGGGTGGCCCCTGTTGCTTGGGATTGGCGCCTGACGACTGGTTCGCTATGATAGATGTACAGAAATCGACTACAGGAGGTTTATCATGGCTGAAATTCGTGAAGTGAGCCGCATTGAGGAATGGGAAGCGATTCGAGATGGAAATGACGACCGTAAGGTCCTGATTGTAAAACACAGCACGACTTGTCCCATCAGTGCTGCAGCGTGGAGAGCGGTGCGGAACTTTGTCCAGGCTGACAGCGACGGGAAGGCAGACTACGTCATGGTCAAGGTGATTGAGTCTCGGCCCGTTTCAAACGCCATTGCGAATGACCTTCGTGTGCAGCATCAATCCCCTCAGGCACTGCTGTTGCAAGGCGGAAAAGTCCTATGGACAGCTTCTCACTGGGACATCAGCGAAAAATCGTTGGAAAAGGCACTCAGCTGACGCAAACGGGCCCGCTTTAGTCGCCTCCTGAGAGCTTCGGAGCGAGATGGAGTGGGCGGCGGGTGGCGCAGGGGGTTATCGGTGCGGCGAGATGTAAGCGAGATCCGAACGAGACTCGAACGAGATCGGGCCAAAAGTGGGCGGAAGTCGAGTTGCAGCGAACGGAGCTTAGCGGACTCGAACGGAACCCGAACGGAACCCGAACGGAACCCGAACGGAACCCGAACGGAACCCGAACGGAACCCGAACGGAACCCGAACGGAACCCGAACGGAACCCGAACGAGATGGGGCTAAATGGGGAGCATCGAAGGGGTATGCCGCCGATTGTAAGGTACAAAAGTATCGCAAAGGTGCAAATTCCGGGGGTATGCAGTCAAACGGAGGATACAAAAATATCGCTAGCCTCTTGCAGCAGGGGGTATCGTACAGCCGATAGGGCTCAATAGTATCTTTAGCATACCCCCTGGGGTTGACGAATAAGGATACCGAAGGTAGCGCTATTTTCAAATATACCCAACCAGGTATGCGTGTAGAGTACAAAAGTATCCCTCGAAATTTCGATATACCCCCGGGGGTAATCGATGCCGTGAGATGTCAGCGCGGTCCAAACGGGATCAGGCCAAATGTGGGCGGGACTCGAGCTGAAGCGAACGGAGTTTAGCGGACTCGAACGGGACTCGAACGGGACTCGAACGGGATTCGAACGGGATTCGAACGAGATGGGGCTAAATGGGGAGCATCGAAAGGGTATGCCGCCGATTGTAAGGTACAGAAGTATCCCTAAGGTGCAAATTCCGGGGGTATGCAGTCAAACGGAGGATAC
The DNA here is from genome assembly GCA_017298655.1 of Alicyclobacillus curvatus. Taxonomy (GTDB): domain Bacteria; phylum Bacillota; class Bacilli; order Alicyclobacillales; family Alicyclobacillaceae; genus Alicyclobacillus_B; species Alicyclobacillus_B curvatus. The sequence goes on along the minus strand of CP071184.1, from coordinate 3,055,446 downwards.
AAAAGTATCGCTAGCCTCTTGCAGCAGGGGGTATCGTACAGCCGATAGGGCTCAATAGTATCTTTAGCATACCCCCTGGGGTTGACGAATAAGGATACCGAAGGTAGCGCTATTTTCAAATATACCCAACCAGGTATGCGTGTAGAGTACAAAAGTATCCCTAGAAATTTCGATATACCCCTGGGGGTAATCGATGCCATGAGATGTCAGCGCGGTCCGAACGGGACTCGAACGAGATCGGGACAAAAGTGGGTGGGACTCGAGCTGAAGCGAATGGAGTTTAGCGGACTCGAACGGGACCCGAACGAGACCCGAACGAGATGGGGCTAAATGGGGAGCATCGAAAGGGTATGCCGCCGACTGTAAGGTACAAAAGTATCGCAAAGGTGCAAATTCCGGGGGTATGCAGTCAAACGGAGGATACAAAAATATCGCTAGCCTCTTGCAACAGGGGGTATCGTACACGCGATAGGGCTCAATAGTATCTTTAGCATACCCCCTGGGGTTGACGAATAAGGATACCGAAGGTAGCGCTATTTTGAAATATACCCCACCAGGTATGCGCGTAGAGTACAAAAGTATCCCTAGAAATTTCGATATACCCCTGGGGGTTATCAGCTTAACGAACAATACTATACCTAAGTGTGCCCGGGGTCTGCCCGGGGTGTGTGGGGTGTGCCCGGGGTCTGCGGACCGCGCGATTGTCAGCGCCAGCACAGCTCGACAGAGCTCGGCCCCGCGCGGGAAGCCAGGCTTGTACCTCATCGGGCCGGGCTGGCCGGCCCAGACGCGGCCGCCGAGAACCTGTGCCTTAAGGGCTGCACCTTACACGATGCAACCCGGCGGGATGCAATTGGACTATCTGCCTCCACATGGGCCAGCCAGCGAAGATGCGCTGCCCACGACGCGCACCCCGGCACCCCGGCACCCCGGCACCCCGGCACCCCGGCACCCCGGCACCCCGGCACCCCGGCACCCCGGCACCCCGGCACTCGGACGACGACGCGCTGCCCACGACGCGCTGGCCACGACGCGCTGGCCACGACGCGCTGGCCACGACGCGCTGGCCACGACGCGCACCCCGCACCCCGGCACTTGGACGAGCCGCCCAAACAGGCGGCCCGCCCGTCACACGGCTACCACACTTGCTCTAGCGCCTGCAGTAGTTTGGGATGCTGCTCCGGTGTGCCAATGGTGACACGGATGCACTCGTTGAGTGGGCTTGTACCAGGCATGCGAATGAATACCCCATGGTCTTTCATCAGACTGTCAACTATCTGCTTTGCACGATGCTCATCGCCGACATGGATGAGTAGAAAATTGGTGGAGGATGGAATCGGTGTCAGGCCACGCTGGCTGGCGGCCATTGCCAAATCGCGTCTACCGATACGGGTCTGTGCTGTCACCATCGACAGAAAGTCCGTGTCGCTAAGCGCCTCCAGGGCGCCCGCCTGTGCAATCCGATTGACGCCAAAATGGTTGCGGAACTTATCGAAGCTCTTGATGATGTCCTTGTTGGCCACCGCGTATCCGATGCGTAGTCCGGCCATGCCGTACGCTTTCGAAAACGTCCGCAGGCGAATCACCCTGTCAAAGACTGGGGAGAGGGGGAGGACTTGAGCGGGATCGGCAAATTCAATATAGGCCTCATCGAGAACCAGCGTCGTCTCTTCCGGAAGTGACGTGATGAAGGTCGAGAGGGTGTCCGCAGAATAGAACGTCCCGGTTGGATTGTCCGGATTTGCCAAATAGACAAGTCGTGCGTGGGTATCATGGGCTGCTTGTGCCAGACCGGTTAGATGGTTGGTCCATTCCTTCGTGTAGGGCACAAAGTGCAAACGGCCACCAAACCCTGTTACGTGGTAGTTAAAGGTCGGGTACCCCCCGAGGGAGGTGACAACTGCGTCCCCGGGATCGAGAAAGGAGCGGGCAATCCAGCCAAGGATTTCGTCGATCCCGCTGCCCACCGCCATCTCATCGATACTGATGTGGTGTTTCGCGGCGAGGGCTCGGCGTAGGGGTAAACTCTCGGGATCACCGTAGAGGTAACCCTTGGTGACCTCCTGCTGCATCGCGGCAATCGCTTTTGGCGAGACGCCGAAGGGGCTTTCGTTCGCTCCAAGGCGGAGTTCTATCGCCCGGCCCGTTATCCGTTCAAGTGCCTCCGGCGCCACAAATGGCACCGTTGCAGGCAGCGATTCAATTTGGTGTGAGAAACGCGTGCGTTTTGTTGCCATTTTGAACCTCCTGTGAGACCACGTGTCGCGTGTCCTGATTTCATATCCCAGTATAAGTCGAGGGTCCGCTAAAGGCGGACCCCACATATCTGCAAAAACACATTCCTCAAGCAGCCTGGGCAAGCAGCCTGGGCAAGCGGCCTGGGCAAGCAGCCTGGACGAGCAGCCTCGAGGGATTAGGCGAAAGTGGGATCGGCGAAAGGATGCGCTACCCAGCCGGACGGGTCAATAAACAGGCGAATGGCCACGACTTTCTTTTCACTGGTCAGGGTAAAGAAATGCGGGTTGTTTTCTGGTACTGATATGACGTCACCCGCTTCAAGTTCGACATCAAAATAGCCGACTTCCGGAACTCCCTTGATAATGAAGACGCCGCTGCCTGCGGCGATGGCGCGGACTTCGTCCTCCGTGTGGGTATGGACTTGCTCGAACTTCTTCAAGAGTGCGTCCAAATCTGGAGTTGCCTCTGACAGGGTGATGATATCCCACTTGACGTATCCTCTTGCACCGGCAAGACGTTTGATGTCGCTGTCAAGGCTTCGGAGGACTTGTTCCTTTTCCGCGTCTGTGAGCGTGAACTTATCCTGTAAGTGGGCAGGGATTTGGTTGATGTCCCAATGCTCATAGAGTACGCCTTGTTTGTCGAGAAATGCCTTGACCTCGGCTTCGCCGCTGATGCGCTCGTCTGTGTTTCGAATGTGAATCTGAGCCATGATTTCATCTCTCCTCAACGTATCTTTCCTAAGTATACCTAAGTTCATTAGTCACTGGTATACCTGTGGTTTGTTGACAATCCATTCACTGCATTTGTATAGTAACACTATTCAAACTTGCATTTGTAATCAAGAGGAAAATGTATGCGATCCGGTGATTTCGGAGACTCTGATGCCGCAACCGGATCGCCTTTTTGTGAGGTGAAAGCACTTGATGCAAGTTGCCGGCGAGACGCGTGATAGAGGTCCCTATGTGGTTGCGACGTATCGTGTCAGAGATAAGCAGGATAAACTAGCTGCCAGAGCAGAGGGCATTGCCGTTGGACTCACGGTTGGCAGTTGGACAGACTTGCCTCAAGCGAAACAGCCTGCGGTCCTGCAGTACTGTGGCCAGGTTGAAGATATTCGAGTGTTGGATGAAGAAGCCCTGCGCATGCAGGATGAAAATGACATACGTGTCTTACAGGGTGAAAAAGACATGCGTGTCTTAGAAGAAGAAGCGACTGGTGTGCAAGCTGCAACCGACGCAGCCGTCGCAGGCACAGCGGCCGCTGGTATGGTGACAGCTGAGATTTCCATTGGCTACCCTGTCCGCAACTTTAATGGCACGATTGCTTCCATACTAACAACAGTGTTTGGCAAGCTGTCGATGGACGGAGAAATACGATTGGTGCGCCTTCTGCTCCCGGATATGCTGCAAAGGCAGTTTCCCGGCCCAAAGTTTGGGGTAAGGGGTATCCGTGAACAGCTTCGGGTACAGGAACGCCCGTTGCTCATGAGCATCTTCAAAGCCTGCCTAGGGCGCAATGTGGATGACCTGACGAATGCCTTCCTCGAGCAGGCGCGTGGCGGCGCAGACCTTGTCAAGGACGATGAAATTTTCTTCTCAGAAGATTATGCAACGCCCGAACAGCGCGTCATGGCGTTTTCGGAAGCTGCCCGAAGACTCGAACTTGAAACGGGAAGAAAGGTCAGTTATGCGGTGAACCTCACCGGTCCCGTCAACAAACTTGTGGATAGAGCTCGCCGGCTTTCCGAACTCGGTGCGGGGGCATTGCTTGTGAATGCGGTGGCCTACGGCTATGACATCCTGGCGGAACTCGCCGCCGACGCGGACGTCACGGTCCCTCTGATGATTCACCCGGCGGTCTCGGGAGCCCTCTACGGATCGGCAACCCATGGCATCGCATCCGACATCGTGCTTGGTAACTTGATGCGCCTCACTGGTGCCGACATCGTCATTTATCCGTCGCCATATGGGTCTGTGACTTTGCCACGAAGCGAGGGCCTAAGATTGGTCAATGCGCTGCGAACCAGCAGTATGCACAAGTCGGTGCTGCCAGCTCCGTCGGCAGGCATCTATCCGGGTCTCGTGCCAAAGCTTGTAGCCGATCTCGGTAATGACTGCATCGTCAACGCCGGAGGCGCCATTCACGGGCACCCAGGCGGGGCCGAGCAGGGTGCATCCGCATTTATGGCAGCCATCACGGCAACCGTGGAGGGCATGTCGCTTTCGCAGGCCGCAGAGAAGCACGCTCCGCTCGCGACAGCACTGCAACAATGGGGTACCGGACAATAACGAGTGCTGGCAAGGGGGACGATGTCATGAAACACTATCCCGTTGGGGTATTTTGCGATTTCGATGGCACCATTTCGAAGAGTGACCTCATCGCTTCCATCGCCTATGAGTTTGCTGGACAAACCGGGCGTGACCTCGTCCGCCGCGTGCAGCACCGTGAGCTGACGGTTCGCGAAGGTGTGGAGGCTATCTTTCAGACCATCCCGTCTGCGCGCCTGCCGGAAATTAAGAGTTACACGCAACAGCTAACCGTTGTCAGAGAGGGCTTTGATGACCTTGTCCGCGAGTGCATTCGCCGCGGTTGGCTGTTTGCCGTCGTGAGCGGGGGCCTCGACATCTTTGTCCATCCGGTGGTAGAGCCGTATCGTTCCAAGATTGAAGTCTTCGCCAACCACCTCGATGACAGTGGGGAAACCCTTTCAATTCAGTGGAACGTTACTTGTGATGACCTTTGTGATGGGGGTTGCGGGATGTGCAAGCCAACAGTCCTGCGGCGCTTTAAACCGTACACGGATGTTCAGGTCGTGATTGGAGATGGCGTAACGGATGTAAAGGCCGCTGCGCAAGCAGATTACGTGTTTGCCCGCGACAGTCTGCTTCGCGTCTGTCGGGAACAGGGGATTGCGTGTTCGCCGTTTGAGTCGCTGGCCGAAATTATTCCCGTATTGGACGAGGAGGTGTCCCTGTGAACAACATCATGACTGCAAAACAGACCGTGGCAAGCTTGGCGGTTCAACTCGCGCGAAAGGGTTGGCTGCCGGCGACGAGCGGCAACCTGTCGGTTCGAGTTGTCGACACCGCGGATTTCTGCATCACACCGAGCGGGGTGGATAAGGGGGCACTGCAAGCGGCAGACGTCCTACGTGTAAGTGCAGACGGGGAACTGCTTGAAGAAACAAAGTATCGTCCTTCCGCCGAAACGATTGTGCACCAGCACTTGTATCGCACAGAAGACTGTGGTGCTGTGCTGCACGTCCACACGATGTACAACAACCTTGTCTCTGAGATCTATTTCGAATCCGGGTTTGTCGACTTTGCCAACCACGAGCTCTTAAAGGCACTTGGGCACTGGGAGGAAGGTGCTCATATCCGTGTACCGATTGTAGAAAACTATGCGAATCTTGAGCGGCTTGGTCAAGCCGCTCGAGATTCACTCGTCGACGGTGTACCGGCCGTGTTGGTCCGAAACCACGGTATCTACGCTTTCGGGCGGGGACCTGTAGAAGCGAAGCGTCACCTTGAGGCGCTGGAGTTTTTGTTTGAGTACAAAGTGCGAATGCGGCAACTTGGGTCGTAACACCTGCAACAAGGTGCGTGATAGTGGTAAACTAGCATCGATACGCTGGCGGGGCCATTAATCTTTGCCCTGATACCGACCACCCGTTCTTTCTGAGACCAGATTTATCAGTCTCTGCGGGTCAGTCAACCACAGCACTGGATGGGGGAGTTTGCTATCCCGGGATGGAATTTGGAGGTTAACTGGCGAGCATTGTTTCGTTCACTCGGAGGAATAAAGTCGCTGGCAGTCTACGGCGTCGTTCTCTTGTTAGCAGTGCTCGTGATTTACTTAGATCGGACTGGGATTATCTCGACAACCGTTCGGCGATGGGGCCCTGGCGGGATTGTACTCGCCATTTTGTTGATGCTGGTGGTATGTTTGACCCCTGTCCCATCAGAGGGTTTGCTCATCATTTATTTAAAAGTGTATGGCGTGTGGTGGGGCGTTTTTTACTCGTGGATTGGCGCAGTACTCAGTTCAATTATTGTTTTTCCTATCGCTCGTACATACGGACAGGCTGCATTGCGGCGGTTTGCCAGTGAGGCGGCCTTTGCCGAAATCAACGGTTGGGTAAGCAGAAAAGGCAGTGTTGGGCTGCTTGTAGCGCGGCTCTTGCCATTGCCTGGTTTTGCGGTGAGTTATGTGGCCGGAATTTTGCCTTCCATCCGTCTTTGGGATTACGTCTGGACTGCAGGGGTGTCCTTGATACCATATTACACGGGTGCCGCGTTGGTGTTTCTCGGGATTACATCCAAGCTGGCTGTCACCGGAGTGATTGGAATCCTTGCTCTCGGAGCCTTTTGGGTTGTGGGGTACTGGATTCATCGGCGTTTCCGTGTAAAAAGATGACATCGTGGCATTGAGGGGATGGGAGTATGGCCGGGGAGACCTTTCGGAAACTGTGGATGGCTTGGGAGAGGTTGTTTCGCTTCGCCGCGCACGTACAATCACTCGGGGATGGCAAGGAACACCTCTTCTACGTGGCTAAGCGCCGGTATATGGGACATTCCTTCACGGTAGATGGAATCGAGGTTCGAACCTTTGATCCGGTCATTGAACTGCACATGAACAACGAGCTGCTGTCACGCATTTTGAATGACGAGACGAGCATGGTACGCGTCGCGGTCAGACTCATTTCCGAGACCAAAAGCTCTTTACCTGCTCTCGCACGGCATGTCAGCTCATCAGAGTACGAGCGAGAACAAATACTGTATGGCACGACGTTTATTCACCGCAGTGTCGACAGGTTTGGATTTTCTACCTTTCCATTTTACTGGCGCTGGAGCGAGAAACTGTTTACGAGGTACCTCCAATTGGTGTTTCGCGCTGTCAATCCGAAGGCCGTCGAGCTGCTCAAAACGCATTCCGAAACTTTTGTACCACGGGTTGTCGCGATTTCTAAACAAAAGCTGGTTCAGACGCACGCACCTGATGCCGTGCATGTCAGGTCATAGGAGACACCGATGAGAGTTCTCTTGTTTACAGCGCATTTTGGGGACGGACATCGACAAGTGGCAACCGCCCTTCGATCTGCCTTTGAAGCACAGGGGGTCGAGGTTGAAGAAATTGACTGCATGAGGAATGCCCACCCCAAGTATGCTCGCATGAACGAAGCGTCGTTTGAGCTGACGACCAAGTACGCGCCCTATATTTACGGTTTGAGCTACACACTGACGCGCACCTTGCGAAACAACTCTTGGCTGTGGAAGTTGATGTCGACAGGTGGCCACCGCACTGCGGAAGAGGCCGTTTTGGAATTTGCCCCAGATGCGGTTCTGCAGTTGTTTCCAGAACATACTCTGAACCATCTGGCGGAGACGTTTGCATCATCACGGTTTCCTTCGCACATTAAGCGCCCTGTTTCCGGGGTGGTCCTCACCGATTTTAGTGTGCATTCAAGATGGTTTTGTCCAAACAGTGATGTTTATTACATGCCCCATGACAGCTTCCTCGATGACGCGCGTAAAGTTGTACACACTAAGGGAAAAGCGGATTTTGTTGTGAGTGGGATTCCACTGCGTACCCAGTTTCGGTCTGAGGCTGCCGATGCGAGAGTGGACACTGAGGTGTTAGACGATGTGAGTGGCGTCAGCGCAAAGTCCGGGCACATCCTTGTCGCTACAGGTGGCAGGGGTGTTTTTGGCGGTCTGAAAGATGTTCTAACCACCTTGTACGACCGACGTGAAGGACGCGATGTGGTTGTCATGTGCGGGCGGAACACAGCCATGCATAGGCTGGTGAGTGAACTGGCTCTGAGTCGACCGGGTCTGAAAGCCCTGCCGTTTGTCGAAAACGTTGCTCTGTGGTTGAGGTCCGCTGCTTTCGCTGTCGTCAAACCAGGCGGGGTCACAGTTGCGGAGTGCCTTGCAAGCGGATGCCCGATGTTGTTTTACCGGCCACCGCTCGGACAAGAACTCGATAATGCACGCTGGGTAACCAAACATGGTGCGGGGAGAATGGCTTCCAATTTGAAGGAGTTGTCCCAAGCGGCCAGTTGGCTGTCCCAGTCTGACAATATCAAGACCGCGGTCGCATCGGCGCAGTCGTTGGGGCGAGCCGACGCGGCATTCCTTGTTGCACAAGACGTCATTCGCCGCGTGAAAGCGAGCTTGAAGCCAGCAACCTAGTCACCCGATGTGCTGCAAGCCGGGTCAAGAAACCGGGTCAAGAAACGGGGTCAAGCAGAATGGCATCCTGTGCCGGGGCGATGTACAATAGGCAGGGTAGCCATCACAGCGCGTAGCACCTGTAGTAATCAAAGCGTGTAGCGAAGGAGGTATCTTCGTGGCCGAAGCACCTGCAGAAGAAGTTTATGAAATTTACCGAATGAAGGCCCCTTATCTTCAGGTAGCCATTATTGTGCTTGGCGTGTTTATGTCCGTCCTCGACATGGGCGTCGTGAACGTCGCGATTCCGACCATGGAATCCGACTTGCACGCGACGACCAATCAAATCCAGTGGGTATTGACCGGCTATATGCTGGTCATTGGTGTTCTCGTTCCAATCTCCGGATGGATGACTGACCGGTTTGGCGCAAAGAAGTTGTTCCTGTTCTCTCTCTTTACGTTCACGGTGGGTTCGGCTCTCTGCGGGATGTCCTGGAACGTCAGCAGCATCATCGCGTTCCGAGTTGTTCAGGCGCTTGGCGGCGGTTTCATGATGCCTGTCGCGATGGCGATGATTTATCGCATCTTTCCACCGGACAGACGCGGCTTGATAATGGGCGTGTTTGGGCTCGCCATCATGGCGGCACCCGCCTTTGGACCAGCCCTGAGCGGTTACCTGGTTGAGTACTCCAGCTGGCGCCTCATTTTTTACATCAATGTCCCAATCGGCGTCGTCACGTTGTTGCTCGGCATGACCATGATGCACGAGTTTGCTCACGAGGTGAAAAATAAGCTCGACATTTGGGGCTTTATTCTCTCTACAGCTGGATTTTTCAGCCTTTTGTACGGCTTCAACAATGTCCCCGATCACGGTTGGAGATCGTTCATGGTCACCGGTTTTGTAACGGTCGGTGCGATATGCCTCATCCTGCTCGTGATTGTCGAATTGAACACAAAGTCTCCGGTAATTGAGTTGCGCGTACTGAAGAACTACATGTTTTCTATGAGCCTGATTATCAGCTCGATTGTGAACGTGGCCTTGTTTGTCGGCATCTTCCTGTTACCACTGTACTTGCAAGACATATTGGGTCTCAGTGCACTCCGTACTGGTCTCTTCATGACGCCTGCTGCCCTCGCGTCGGCGGTTGTCATGCCCATTAGTGGACGCTTGTTTGATAAGATTGGCGCCCGTCCGCTGGCACTGCTCGGGCTCTTGTTCGTGACCGTTGCTTCGTTTGGATTTACCAGCCTGACAACGGACACCGGCACTGGGCATATCCAGTGGCTCTACATTCTGCGCAGTATCGGCATGGGCATGACGATGATGCCGATTATGACTGCAGGTATGAACACAGTGAAGCGGGAGTGGGTCAGTCAAGGGACGGCCATGTCGAACACCGTCAGACAGGTTGCCTCTTCGTTAGGGACCGCAATACTCACTTCGTATTTCACGACGCGCATGAACTTGCACACCACCATCGCATCGTGGTCCATGACGCCGTTTACGCATGCAGGCCAAGAGGTGACCAGGTTACAGCAAGTTTTCGCGAGTAACGGTATGTCCCCTGGCGCCGCGCATCAAGCTGCGGTTATGATGATTGGCGGTGTGGCTGCGAAGCAAGGGTTTGTTGCCGGATTGAACGATACCTTCTGGTGGTCGACAATTTTGGCTGGAATCGCCTGGATTCTCATCTGGTTCTTTGCCAGCAAAAAAGAGCGCGAGGTTCGTGTGGGTAGAAAGAAACCCCAGAAGGCACTGCCACCTGCTCAAACAGTATCGTCGCGGCCGAGCCTGGCTAAGTAGAGCGATATAAACGTGGAAAGAGCCGTTCGGGGTCTTGGTGTCCCGAACGGCTCTTTTTTCTCCTGTGTCCCCGTTTTCGTGGTTCGTAGCTTCCGTGTGACCGGGTCTCGTTAGTGAGCAGACACGGAACTGGAGATGGACCAATCCTGGAAGGCGGAGCCTTCAAGGTATTTTTCCACGTCCATAGCAGCTTTACAACCGCTGCCTGCCGCAGTGATGGCCTGGCGGTAGTGTGAGTCCATGACGTCACCGCAGGCGAACACGCCTTCGACGCTGGTTGCGGAACTGACACCTTGTGTGATAATGTACCCGACAGTGTCTATATCAACCTGCCCGTTCAGGAATCCAGTGTTTGGCTGATGGCCGATTGCAATAAAGACACCATCCGTCGGAAGAACGCGGGTCTCACCCGTTTCGTTGTCCCGGACTTCAAGACCATTCACCTTGTTGCCGTCCGACTTGACGGACAATGGCGTGACATTGAGTTCCCATTTGATTTTGGGATTGTTCCTCGCCCTGTCTTGCATCACCTTTGAAGCGCGCAGTTCACCACGGCGATGTACAATCGTGACTTCGGATGCGAATTTCGTTAAGAAGGTCGCTTCTTCCATCGCAGAATCCCCGCCGCCGACGACAATAATCGGTTTGTTGCGGAAGAAGAAACCGTCGCAAGTGGCACAGGTGGAGACGCCGCGGCCAACGAGATCGGCCTCGCCTGGAATACCAAGCATTTTGGCAGAAGCACCGGTGGAGATGATGATGGTCTCGGCCACATATTCATCCGTCTCATCGACGGTGACTTTAAACGGACGGTTGCTCATATCTACGCTTGAGACCCATCCGTGGACAAACTTGGCACCGAACTTCTCTGCTTGTTGGCGCATGTTATCCATCAGTTCAGGACCCATAATTCCTTCCGGAAAACCCGGAAAGTTCTCAACCTCAGTCGTCAACGTCAACTGACCGCCTGGTTCGTTGCCTTCGATGACGACAGGGTTTAGATTGGCTCGCGCTGCATAAATTGCAGCAGTGAGTCCTGCTGGGCCGGTACCGAGAATCATGACCTTGTGCTGTTCCATTGTATGTCATCCTTTCCTTTAGACGAGTGTATATCCAGCGGGCAGCAACCCGAGGCGATCATTTCTATTATACATCCCACGGTATGCTTGTCGAATCACAGGCCCCCCTCAGAAGTCCCATTTCTTCGGAAAGACCAAAGACGCAGTAGACGGCTTCGTATAGGCTGAGTCCGCATCTGGCGATGTGACAGATATGCTGGACATCCGGAGCGTGAAGAATGTCCACGCTGTCCCGTATACGCCGCCGCATGTGTTCGCTGTACTGGATGATATCCCGTATACGCCGGTTGTCACACGTGGAAGCAAACCCTAGGGTGGGCCAGGATGTGGTCCTTGATACATTCAATTCGCACTGTGAAAAAATGTACTCATCATTTAATTTTACCTGTTGACGAGACACTGTTTAGTCACTAAAATAAATTTACAGATTGGGAGTGAGGGAATATGGCAATCGATGCAAAGAGCGCGTTTCAGACGACAAATCAGATAACGGGCGCGCGCAAGTGGTGGGCTCTGGTCACTGTTTTGTTAACGATGTTTTTCTCTTCAATGGACCAGACCGTTGTCTCAACGGCGATGCCCACCATCATTAACGACTTAAACGGCATGTCGCTGTACGCTTGGGTATTTAGCGGCTACATGATTACATCCGCTGTAACCGTGCCGATATACGGAAAGCTTTCTGATGTATATGGCCGCAAACCGTTCTACCTGTTTGGGTTGATTGTGTTTGGTATCGGATCGGCAGTGGCTGGTGCCTCGCACACCATGATGGAACTGGTACTGGCTCGCGGCTTCCAGGGAATCGGTGCTGGTGCCATGATGAGTATGCCAAGGGCCACCATCGGTGACATCTTTAATCCGAAGGAACGCGGCCGCTGGATGGGTGTCATGGGCGCTGTGTTCGGTTTGTCGAGTATCATCGGTCCAACGCTTGGCGGCTGGATAACAGATTCTGTGAGTTGGCACTGGGTCTTTTATATCAACTTGCCTTTCGCGGTGCTCGCCATTATCGGCGTTTTGTACGCACTGCCGCGTGTACGGGTAGACCACCAAGTGGCCATTGACTGGGCCGGCACGCTTGTCCTGATTCTCGGACTCGTCCCGATTATGCTCGGCTTTACCTGGGCAGGCAGTAAGTACACATGGGGCTCCTGGCAAATCTTGAGCTTGTTTGCAGTTGGCGTCGTTTTCCTGGCCATTTTCATTATCGTTGAGCTTCGGGCGTCCGATCCGGTCTTGACACCGACACTCTTCAAAAATCGCATCTTCTCGACCTCACTCGTCCTCGGCACGCTCGTGGGCATGGCGATGTTCGGAAGCTTGATGTATTTGCCTGTTTACGTTCAGGGTGTTATCGGTCTGAACGCGCAACACAGCGGACTTGTCATGTCACCGATGATGATTAGCTTCATTATCGGCAGTATCGTTGGCGGCCAAATCATGTCTTCAACCGGCCGGTATCGCGTACTGGCAAACGTCAGTGGAGCTGTCACGGTGGTGGCACTTCTGATGCTGACGAGAATGGGGATCCACACACATTATGGCACTGTCGTTCTCAACATGGTGGTGCTCGGACTCGGTATCGGCGCGCTGATGCCGCTCCTGAACACGGCGGTTCAAAACGCCTTTCCGTATAAGTTGATGGGTACGGTGAACTCGACGCAGCAATTCGTCAGCTCACTTGGCGGCGTCATCGCTGCTCCGATATTTGGTTCGGTGCTCAACCAAAGATTTCAGCACGAACTGATTGGCAATATGCCAGCACAGCTCTCACAGTTCACCGCGCACTTAAAGGGTGTCAGTCCACAGGCGTTGCTGACAGCGCAAGCTCAGCAGGCGATGCACGCACAGTTTGCGAAGTTTGGTGCGGCGGGAGATAAATTGTACGCAGCACTGATTCACACTGTGAAGATAGCCCTCACGGCTGGAGTGAACCGCTTGTTCGAAGTAGGTCTGGTGTTTGGCATCCTGCTTTTCATCGGAACCTTCTTCTTGCCAGAATCAAAGCTTAAGGGAGAAGAATACTTCCACGAGCATCACGTCGGTGAAGGCAACGAAGATGGGGAAGGAACGCAGTTCAATGCGCACGGTCCACAACCTGCAAGCGAGTGAAATCGGTCCGCGCCGACGACAGGCCGCAGTGAGTGAAGTCGGTCCGCGTCAACTACAGGTGATTGGAACTCGATGTGAGGCAAATTTACAAGCGAGTGAAATAAATCTTTAAAGCGAGTCACCACGGGTCGTTGTCAATTGGACCTGTAACCTGTATACTTGACCTAGTGAAATACGCACGAGCCTTACGACACTGCGGTGATTGGAAGATGTGCCATCCGCTTTTGTCCAAAACTAAATCGTGGAATTACGGTCTTACGCGTTAGTGAGTGAAATGGGAATCCGGTGAAAATCCGGAGCAGCCCCCGCTACTGTGAGTGAATACGAAATCTCAACATGCCACTGCGGTGATGAACTGTGGGAAGGCGAGAGAGTAGGTATGTCACGAGTCAGGAGACCAGCCGTGGTTCTATGTGGTCCGCTTCGGAGGGAAGCTGTGGCACATCGAGTTGCGGAATGTATGATTGTCGACATCGCGATGAGTGCTCCCCCTAGCGGGGAGCACTTTTTTTATTCATCAGGCAACAACAAAGGGGGATGACCTGTGAAGAAAAACTTGCTTCGCGGCGTACTGATTGCGGCCGTCGTTGGTGCGGCAGGGCTGGGCTTTGTCAATCACGCACACCTGAGTGGCAGCAATCCGTCAGCGTGGCTTGCAAGTCTTAGTGGCACCAACGCAACAAGACAAGGAACCGTGAGCGTGAACAACGCAAACGCCGTTGCGGGGAACAGTGGTGGTGCTGGCAATGCTTCAAGTGCAGGCATTACGAATACCGCAGGGGCCGGCTCTCTCAGTCAGAACACAGGTCAAACAGCGGCCGGAAACGTAACAGGTTCATCTCAGGCTGGTACCACGGATACAGGCACGAACGGTCACGGCGAGGGTGCGAGCGCCAGTGGGACAGGTGCGAGCAGCGGTGGCTCAGGGACGAACCGCAATGACGTCGGCAGTCAAACAGTAAAGACGACTCAAGGCGGAGTTGCCGGTTCGACGTCTGGTCAGCAGACTTCGCCCTATCAAACCTCTCATCAGAGTGCTGTGACAAGCCCAGCAAAGAGTGCATCTACCGGGACGAAAGCAAGCGGTTCAGGCAACCCAGGTACGAGTGGAAGCACAGGAACCAAAGCCGGCACGAGCGGAGGTACAGGTACCCCGGCAACAAGCACAGGCGGCACCCCTAGCACCGCTGGCACTACCGGCGTCACGAAAAACGCCTCATTCACCATGATTGTCAGCGAGAATCATGGGCAGACCGTCTTGTCCAGAAAGACACTCGTGATTCATCAGGGCGAGACCTTGATGCAGTACATGCAGCAGAACTACACCATCCAAACTGCTTATGGCAGCGGGTTCATCATTGCGATCAACGGAATTCATTCACAGTGGACGGGAGTTCCAGTGAGCGAACGCAAGCCAGTAGACTGGTTTCTATATATCAATCAACAGCAAGCTCCGGTCGGTGCGGCCAGTATCATTCCCCGCCCCGGTGACGTCGATGATTGGGACTATCACAGCTGGAATCCCAGCACGGGGCAGGGTTAAACGTGACGAAGCATGTTCACTTTGACCGCCCCCATCCGTACAGTCTGTTAGCCGGACTCATTTCCTGGATTCTCATCGCATATCAAGCCAGGGACTTCTCTGGAGCCATCACGTGTTTTATTGCAGCGTTGGGTCTTCAAGTGACAGACGCGCTGGCAGCGGTGCAAAGTCCACGGGCAAACCTCGCGAATCCGAGTGGTAGACGTCACCTACGAGCACCACAGTTGTCTGCTGGCATTCGCAAGTTGTTTGCGATTCTTGTGTTCTCACTGCCTATCATGGTCATCTATGTTGTCGTTCAGGCGACCCTCACGGCCTCGGTTGATGGCGGAAAGTTGCTGTGGCAAGGCCCGACGATACCTGCGTTCGGTACGCTCGCACTAAGCACGAAGAGCCTCATTGACAGCATTGTGAACGGGCTCCGGTTGTGGTCCGTCTTGCTTGGCGTGATGGCGGTCGTTCATCTCATTCAACCGGATGATGTGATTGTTTGGCTGGGCCGAAGGTTTGCCCGTGCAGGGTTGACCATCTCGATGATGATGAACTTTTTGCCGCTGATGCAACAGGAGTACAGCAGACTGCGAGAGTATGTCTGGGTTCGCGGACAGATATCAGGAAACGCTTCGTGGTTGACGAGGCTTCGTGCAACGGGGGCCGTTTTACAGGCCCTGCTGATGAATGCACTCGAGCGGTCCTGGTCTCTCGCGGAGAGCATGCACACCCGGGGTTACGGGAGTAGAGCGAGATCATTCTATCGACGTCCCCACTGGACGCAACCGGACACCTGGCTCCTTGTTGGATTTGTCGCAGCAGACATCGCCGGGTTTATGCTCGGCACGTCTCTCGGCATGTCCATCGTCACGCAGACTGGGGCATGGCGCTGGCTTTTTAGCTTCGATGTGGCGTTTGTGTTTTCGATGATCATCTGGATGGGAGGGAACCGCCGTGCCAATCCTCACAGTGCATGACCTTAGTTATACGTATGGCGGTGCAGAAACCAAGGCCCTGCGAGAAGTCTCACTGACCGTGGATGCGGGCGAGTGGGTGGTTTTGCAAGGCATCACAGGGTCGGGCAAATCAACCCTCCTCAAGACCATCATTGGCGCGTGCCCGGAGTTTTACGGTGGCACGATTGCAGGTACGGTCACTGTTGCAGGGACCCCCGTTCATGAGATGAATGCGGCAACACGGCTTCAAACCATCGGGTTTGTAGGCCAAGACCCAGAGGCGCAGTCGGTCTACTTTGCAGCGGACAGAGAGGTGGCCTTTGCGCTTGAGAACCTTGGCACGAGCGAAGCAGATATGCCATGGCGGGTTGCCGAGGCCCTGGAGTTGGTTGGGCTGTCGGAGGCAGCACATCGCTCCACGAGTGAGCTGTCTGGCGGCGAACGGCAGCGGCTTGCACTCGCTGCAGCGTTGGTCCATCAACCGAAGGTTCTCTTGCTTGATGAAGCGACGTCACAGCTCGATCCGCTCGCAAGTCAAGACCTCCTCGACCGCCTGCGACGACTCCAACATGATTTTGGCATGACAATCATACTCTCGGAGCACCGACTGGATGCGGCGTATTCGCTGGCCGATAGAGTGGTTTACCTCGACGGTGGACAAGTCAAGTTCTCGGGAACGGCGCGGCAAGCGGCAGGGTGGATAGGACTTCACCAGAGGAGACAAGCCCCGAGTCTTTCGAGGCTGTTTCCGGAGTTGGATGCTCCCATTTTATCTGTCCGTGAAGGTAGGCGGTATCTAGAAACATCCGCTGGCGAGGGCAAATCTGGATGCGTTCAACAAAAGGATACCACTCCCCCAGAGAAGCACCCCGCTGCGTCAAAGGACGTTTTGCCACTTATCACTGTCGACAAGGTCACGGTCGTCTATCCTCGGGCTGACAAACCCGCGCTCCGTGAGTGTTCACTCACGGTCCCGGGAGGTGCGGTGACGGCAGTCATCGGCCCGAACGGATCGGGCAAATCCACACTGCTACGCCTACTCGCAGGGCTCATCAAACCTGGACGAGGACGGGTAGTGTTTCACAATCGTGACGTCCGGGTAGGGTATTTGCCGCAGAAGCCGTCAGACCTTTTCAGTCAGTTGACGGTTCGAGACGAATTGCGACTGGGCCTCAAATTGCAGCGCAGATCTGAAACGGAGATTGAAGCCCGCACGCAGAGCGTCGTCCATGACCTTGCCATGGGGGACTTGTTGTCTCGTGCGCCACGCGACTTGTCTGGGGGCGAACAGATGCGGGTGGCGATTGCGAGTGTGCTGATGGACGAACCAACGGTTCTGCTGCTTGACGAACCGACACGGGGACTTGACGCACAGCAGAAAGAGCGCGTGGGCGAACTCCTGCAAATGTTGACCGGACAGGGTGTGACCATCCTGGTGGTTTCACACGACATGGAACTCATCGCAGACGTGGCAGAGCACGTGATTTTCCTCTTTGGCGGTCAATCGAGCCTTGAAGGGGGCGCCAGACAAGTATTTGCAAAGGCTCTGTATTTCTCTCCGCCGGTGGCTCGTGTGTTCCGCGGATTTGACGACACGGTGCTCTCGCTTTCCGATGCGATACAGAAGGGGTGGGCAAAGTGAACCGCAGACACTTGGCTGCGCTCCTTTTGACACTCGCCATTCTCAGTGTGGGCGTCTGCACATGGCTTCGCTTTCCGTGGTGGGCCGAGCTGGTGATTGTCCTCGCTCTCGGCATATATGCATTGCTCGAGTGGTATGAGCACTTTGCTGCCGACGCAAAACACATTGCCCTGGTCGCAACCCTGTCCGCGCTTGGAGCGGTTGGCAGAACGGCAGTGCAGGGCGTCCCTGGAGTTCAGCCTGCGACTTTCTTGGTGATTGCCAGCGGGTATGCGTTTGGTCCTGTGGTGGGGGCGGCGGTTGGGGTGTTTACGGCTGTCGGATCGGACTTATTTCTCGGCGAAGGGGGGTGGACACCCTGGCACGTGGTGGCCTGGGGACTCGCAGGCATCACGAGTGGTTTGTTGCGACATGTGGTCAATCGCTACAGCAAGAGCCTGATGGCCGTTTACGGCATTGTCTGGGGATATCTGTTTGGCTGGATTATGAACACTTGGCTCCTCCTTGGCGGCACTGCCGTCAGTTTCCACACATATTGGCTTCTTTGCATCGCGAGTTTTTGGTTCGACACGCTCCACGCCGTGACGACGGGGGCCTTGTTACTTCTGATTGGTAAACAAGTTGACACGGTTCTTACGCGTTTTCGCAAGCGCATGACTGTGACCCGTGTGAGTGCGTAAATGCGTGAGTGAGTGAGTGAGTAAATGCGTAAATGCGTAAATGCGTAAATGCGTAAATGCGTAAATGCGTGAGTGAGTGCGTGTGTATGTGTGTGAGTGCGACAATTTATTTTAAGGGAGAGGATTAGAAATGAATCGAACACAGATGTACGGAAGGCAGATGAACGGAATGCAGGTGAATGGAACGCCACTGAGGGTTTCTTTGGCGGCAGCGACGATTGCACTTGGTACTTTTGTTCCGGTTGCGTTTGCTGCACAGTCATCACCTACCGCTGTAACACCTTCTGTGGTGAAGAGCGACACCAACACGGCTGTCGCCTGGATGGGCAAGAACGGAGTTGCGTCGATGCCTGATTGGACCGCCGTCGCACAGTACGCAGCTACCGGTCAGTTTGCAAATGTCGCTTTTCCGAAGACATACCTCGGCACTCTCAAGACGAGTACTGACTACGCGCGCGCTATTCTCGGCATTCTAGCGGATGGGCAAGACCCGCACTCATTTGATGGGGTCAATCTGGTGGCAAAGCTGGCAGCAACGCAATTCGCAAGTGGGACGAACGAGGGAAAATTTTCCGACAACATCGATGGCACAGGTGCAAGCCTTATCAACAACCAGGCGTGGACGATTATCGCGCTAGAGGATGCTGGGGGTGCGTCATATAACAGGGCAGCGGCAACGATGTGGCTCATCAACCATCAGAATAAAGACGGAGGCTTTGGGTATTCGGCTACATACAGCACGAGCGATGCAGACGATACGGCAGCCGCGGTTGTCGCCTTAAGGTTATTAGGTTTTACGAAAGACAGTGCACCGGTTGCGGCTGCACTTCAATACTTGAAGACGCAGCAAGCCGCTGACGGTGGTCTTGAAAATGGCAGTACGACAAGTAATTCCGATTCGACAGGCGTCACGATTGATGCGCTTGCCAGCGTTGGCGTGCAAGCCACCAGTTGGAGCAGTAAACAGGGTGGAAACCCCGTGTCTGCCTTGTTGTCATTCTACGATGCGAAGAGCGGCGGATTTAATTATGACAACACGGGCAGTGAATGGTCCGGCGTATCCGCGCTTTCGACGCGCGACTCGATTTTCGGGTTGGCTGCGTATGAGAGTGGACGGTCAGTATATCAGCGCCTCCAACATCGCGAGTTAAATCAGCTTGATGCGTACTGGGCACATATCTATGCTGCAGGAGGTGCTTGGTCGAATCACAAGTGGATGGGCTGGTCAGAACTGCGTTCCATGGCCATCGCAGGCAGTTATCTTCGTGATTTGACGCCCCAGTGGCAGCAGGTTGTTGCTCATCACGGTGAGTGGGTGACTCACAACGGGCACAAAACGTGGGTGGAGTGGAGTCAGCAACTCGCCAATCAGGCTCTTCTAAACAGCTTTGGACTCGACACCTTGCACCTTAATCTCATCAGCGCGCAATAAGGCGCACAGCAGCCGAGGTTTGGAGTGAATACATGATTTTGGCAAGGGCACCCTAGATGTATCAAATGGACCTGGGGTGAGCAGATGCAAAAAGCGTGGTACGGAACACTCACCATTGTGGTGTTGAGTCTCGCAGCGAGCGGATGTACACAAGCAAACACGGCTGCACAGGCAGGACAACAATTTCCCGCAGGCGTGGTTGAGACCTTACCGAATCATGTTGCAGCTCCTCCGATAAACTTGAACATTGTTCCTGTAGATAGGCCGCCTGTTGTCCAGGCAGTGTACGACGGGAAGAGCACTGTTAATGTCGCAGTCCGATCGAAATGGCGCGGCAGCACCGTCACACTCTACTACCTTCCCAGATATAACCTGTCGCACGAAGGGACCCACTATCGATTGTTGGGGGCGCGGGGGGTGCAGCGGATCGGAAAGTATCCAATTGACAAAAACGGCCATTGGAACGCCAATTGGACAGTTGGAAACTATCCGATACCTCCACACCGCCCGATGTACTTGCTCGCTGTCACCGACGCCGGTCAGATTGGACTCGTGCAGATGGATACGTTGTAGGACCCTGAGGGTGTCTTCGGCAGAGTTAAGATGCGGGCTCCCGACTTGGGGGTGTGTAAAGGAGCGAGAAATCGCCTGCCTGAGCCGTGCCGTGCGTACGCACCGCGGGTGCGTACGCGAGAGCGAAATCGTCTGCCTGGGCCGTGCCGTGCGTACGCACCGCGGGTGCGTACGTGAGAGCGATATCGCCTGCCTGAGCGGAGGCTTACGCACTGTGGGTGCGTAAGCCTCCGCGGACATGGCCCTCGTCCTGGTGAATAATTCGCAATAACGCGCTCTGAGCGCGTTATTTCCAATGGAGTCTATAGTGCCTGCAAGAAATAGCGCGTTGTCGAAGCGCTATGTTCGCACCTTGAGTGAATAGCGATGTGTGAACGCGTTATTTAAATCCGTTTCGGTGAATAACGCGCCACGAGCGCGTTATTTCCACTTGAATCGGTGCCCGGGCAGGACCAATAACGCGTTTTGAGATCGCTATCAGCGGCCCCACTCCTAACGAAGCTAAAGCCTGAGGGTGCGATGGAGTTTGGAAGTTACGTGGGAAGACAGACGTGAAAATGTGGACGCGTAAGCGAGCCCATTTACTTTCTCATCAAAAAATCTGGAAACCCCCAAACCTCCTTTCGGTAGGTCCAGGGGTTTTGCGCATGAATACTGCAGCGAGTTAATTGATAACTCGGCGAGCGAATACAAGATTTCGGCCGAGCCAAGTCCCGTGCAGTGGTTCGATGGTTACCTTTTTCCAACCGCCGCCTTCTTGAATCACCATCCCGTTACCCATGTAAATACCCACATGACCGCTGCCAGTAGGGTTGTTGGCAGTTTTGAAGAACAGCAAATCTCCTTCTCGAATGTTGCCGAGCGAAACGGGAGTACCAACTGAGTTCCGCTGTGTTACCGAACTGCCCGAGAAAGCGATGCCCAGGGCTGTGCGGAAACTCCAGGCCGTGAAATTGCTGCAGTCAAACCCGATTCCGGGCTCCTGATGTCCCCAGAGATAGGGAACCCCAAGCTGGGTCTTAGCCGTCGCAATAACCTTGTCCGCGTTGACTTGCCACGTTGGCGTAGAAACGGACGTCGAAGACGATGAAGGTGAGGACGATGAAGGTGATGACGATGAAGGTGCAGCAGGTGTCGTCGCAGGATTTCCGGAAGATGCGGTTGGAGGGGGCGTTGTTGCCGTTGGCGTTGATCCTGACACGCCACTTGTCAAAGCACCAGTGACAACGTGGGTGTAGTGAGCGTTTGTTGTGATGTACACCATTTTCCCATTCCATTGAATTTCGTACCAGTAAGAATTTGCCTTCGTCACGAGGGGAGCCTTCTCACCAAGTTGTAGGCGTCCCAAGATGGGGCTGTCGAGTCGAGCGGCACTGTGATACGATACCCATCCTGCATTCGTTTCGACGTACCTCTGATTAGAAGTGGTGTTTGCGAAAGCAGTTGGAGTGAGCATGACAAGGGCCAGAGTTCCAGCAACGGCTGTGGTTTTTACTTTTTGCATAGACTTCTCTCTCCTTCACTGGACTGGTAAATGGACGTTGCAACTGGTGCATTTTCCACTGATGACGAAGAGTACCTCTCTTTTGGCGTCTATGCTGTTTTCTTCCTGTACAGGCTGATACCTCCCGGTAATGGTTTCCTCGAATACCATAAAAATTTGTCGAACGCGCGCTCCTAGCGCGCGTTTTCCACTAACTTCAGTAGCGACTGGGTACCGTCGAGTAGACAAATACCGAGCAGGGGGCAGGCACGAGGCGGGGAGCCCTGAGGCGAGCAGAAAGGGGTCGAGCAAGAAGGCGGTATCCGGCTCGGTGCAAGATACAAAAATATCGTTAAGTCGAAAAATGGGAGGGTATAGCCGCGTGGCTAGGATACAGAAGTATATCTGTGGAGTTTGCAGGGGGGGTACCGGACCGGCCATAGATACCAGAATGATAGTTAGGATACCCCTTGGGGTTGAGGAATAAGGATAGGAAGGTAGCGCTATTTCTGAAATATACCCCGAGGGGTAAGCATCGAAGGCACAAAAGTATCACTACTTGCTGGCATATACCCATGGGGGTGTACGTTTTGCACTCTGAGCGAAGGGCGGGAATTTTTGGGTCGGTCCACATGCCTGAGATGAGGGGTACCTCGTCTGGTGCAAGATACAAAAATATCGCTAAGTCGAAAAATGGGAGGGTATAGCCGCGTGGCTAGGATACAGAAGTATATCTGTGGAGTTTGCAGGGGGGGTACCGGATCGGCCATAGATACCAGAATGATAGTTAGGATACCCCTTGGGGTTGAGGAATAAGGATAGGAAGGTAGCGCTATTTCTGAAATATACCCCGAGGGGTAAGCATCGAAGGCACAAAAATATCGCTGCATCTCATCGCATACCCCATCGGGTATGTGTTTTTCAAATTCGAATGAGCCCCAATGCCTCGGCGGGTAGTCGCAGGCACGCAGGGGCCACCAGGCGGGTAGTCGCGGTCAGTAATCGCAGGCAGGCAGGTAGGTCAGAATCAGCGGCACATCATCTGCCACCTGCCTGCGACGCGGCTAGCTAATATTTACAAGGGTTCCGAGATGCATGTATGGCCACACTCGAGCTGCGGTCGCAACGGGTAGCTCTACGCATCCTAGGCTCTGGGGGTATCCATAGCTTGCCCGGATGAACCCATGTACGGCCTCTCCGCCGTAAAAGTAGCTGACGTAGGGGATGCCGGGATCGCTATAGTGTTGTCCCGATGGGGTTGTTCCTTTCATTGTCTGTGTTCTGTACTGTAAGTAAACGGGGAAAGTCCCAATCACCGTTGGGCTCTGCGGGATTCCTCCGTTTGCCGGCGAGTGGATAACGACACTTCCGTTATGCCATAGGTTTAAAGACTGTGGGATGCCCAGGGAAACCTGAACGTACGTGAATCCAACCGGGCTTTGTCGGTGATTCCGCACATCCGAAGCTAAGGCACTGAGCACCTGCGGGCCAGCTACACCATCTGCCACGAGGTGGTGGACTTGTTCAAAGGTCATGACTGCAGACTTCGTTAACAGCGTGTACTTGGTCGGTGACCATAACGCAACCAGGGATTTCGGTGTAGACGTGTACTTCCAGCGCCACGTGCTTGCTGGCACCTGAGACTGGGCGGGCATCTGAGATGTCACCGCGGCATTGGATGTCGAAGCACCGGGCGTAAGGCTACTCGTTGTTGAAGCAGATGCACCCGTGTTCTTGGTGCCGCCAGGCGATGCGGAACCCATCGTCCACGTGAGTGGAAGATAACCTGTAACGGCAAGCATCTCTTGAAGTTTCTCCACGTTTGCACCTTGACTGCCGAGAGAGAGTATCAGAGGTTTGGGAGGTTGAGTTGCAACGGAGTGAGTTCGTCCATTTTGCTTGCCTGTAGTCTTGCCTAAACTCGATGGAGGTGTGTGGCTTAATGGACCTCCCGCCTTACTGGACGTGGAATTGTTGGTCTGACTCTGTGCCCGCCCGGTGGAGACTGTTGTGGGGGATGCACCCACCTTCGTAGAAGATGCAGAAGGCTCAAACGGACTGCAGCCAACCAATATCGTGCAGAGCGCCACCCCAAGTGCGAACACAAACTTTCGTTGCACAGGTAACCCAACCTTTACTTGGTGTTGTAGATCCCGAAAGGTATCCCAATCTACCCTATGGCTCGAGTTACCGAATATGACCGGCGCTTCCTAGGAAGCCCGCAACTGACCAAGCCCATCTTCAAATTCCAGTCACCAAGACCTGCAAATGTGGAACTCAATTGCGCTCTCCTGCCGAGAAATGGACACATATTGATGACGCTGCGGACACGAAATGGATGCTTTTTAGACACAAAAACTCCCGACTTTAGTCATCGGGAGTTCAAAATTTCAACGTATAGAAGTGATACATCACGGTAAGCTGAATCATCCGCAGATGCAGTACACAACGAATCGTTAAGCGACGTACCACTTTTCGCGGCGGCTCTCGAACTATCGCGATACAACACCTGACTTATGTTGTTACAGTCTTCAATGTTGTACCGTCCGCGCGGAAATCCAGTCGTCTGCCCACTGCTGTACAGTATCCATGACGGGGGCTAGTGCTCGGCCCTTTGGCGTTAGTTCATACTCAATACGGACCGGTGTCTCTGGATAGACGCGGCGTACCAGAATGCCCGCAGCCTCAAGTTCACGGAATCGCTCAGCAAGCATCCTGTCGCTCATGTTGGGGATCATGCCGGATATGTCCTTAAATCGCTTCGGGCCTGTAAGTAGCACCCGAATCATCAAACCAGTCCAGCGTTTTCCCAGTAACTCAAAAGCTGACTCGAATTTTGGGCATAGTTCGAAGTGTTCCTGTTCCATCTCCGATCATCTCCACGCTCATCATACCACAGATACTGAAAAAACGTAAGTGGAAAGGTTAGTATCTAAAAAATTGGAAGTTATCGGCTACACCTGACCCAGACATGGGTGGCGCAAGCCCATCCGCCCACTTATCCAGCCACCAAGCCACCAAGCCACCAAGCCGAGCTCAATGGTTAAGGCGTCAGCTTGTAACCGACACCGCGGACCGTTTTAATGATGTCTGGGGCTTTCGCGTTTACTTCTATCTTGTCCCGCAGATGTGAAATATGCACATCTACGATTCGGGTGTCACCAGGATAATCGTATCCCCAAACATTCTCGAGTAACTGGTTTCTTGAAAGCACATTACCTGTGTGCCGACACAGATACACAAGCAGCTCAAATTCACGCGAGGTCAGTTCGATCCGCTCATCGCGAACGTAGACCTCGTGCTTGCCGCTGTCAATCCGAATCGCGCCGACTTCGATGACCTTGTCATCGCTGTCCGATTTTTCGTCGCCTTGTTGCCCCAACCTACGGAGGACAGCTCTCACGCGCGCGACGAGCTCGCGGGGAGAAAAGGGTTTCGTCACATAATCGTCCGCGCCCAATTCAAGACCAAGGATGCGGTCAATTTCATCGTCTCGTGCAGTCAGCATTATCACTGGCGTGCGGATTCCGTCAGACCTGAGCGTCTTGCAGACCTGTAGACCGTCCATCCCAGGCAGCATGAGGTCAAGAATGAGGAGATCCGGCGCATCGGATCGGACCAATTCAACGGCACGATGCCCGTCTTCCGCGGTAATCACTTCAAAACCGGCTTGAGCAAGGTTGTATTCCACCAGTTTCAAGATTGACTTTTCGTCGTCCACTACCAGCACACGGGTCATAGAGACGGGCAGACCTCCTGGATTGTTCGAGCTATGATTTCTGGACTATTGTAACACGGATCCTGTCGATACATTGTCATTTGCGTCAGAGTCCGTTGTTCCATCTTCATCTGCTGCGCGTACGGACAGCCGCCGGATGGCCGGGTGGAGGAACGCACCGACGCCGGCGAGTGCGGCAACAGCTCCTAACGTGCTGATGATATTTCCAAGTGGGAATATCACCGCCACGCTGCCAAAGATGACCTGAGCGAGTGGCGTACTGCTGTCGAACAAAGCACCAAGAAGCGCCCACACACGCCCCAAAACGTCGGTTGGAATGGCTTCTTGAATGCCCGTAAAGAAGGAAATGTTTACAATGCTCATACAAAAGCCTGCGATAAACATCAAGAGCCCGACTGCCCAAGCCACTCTCATAAAGCCAATCGAACTCAGTGATACCGCACTAATAATCATGTTCAAGACAAGCCCGCGGCTGCTCGTCCATTTGGTACGCAACAATGCCAGCGTCGTACTCGACACGAGTTCACCGACTGCGGCGCAAGCCATGACAATACCAATGGTAAATGCACCTTTATGTAAGACATTGGCGAGGAACTGCACTAACAGCAGGTTCTCAAGGGCTGCAAGTAGGAAATTGTAACCAAGCATAAATGGCGTGAGTGCGCGTACCGCTGGAACCTTTTTGAGCGCCGCAATACCGCCGCCCATGTCGGCAAACACGCCCTCGACGGACAACTTCTGGCGCACGATGGGAGGCTCGTTCACACGGACAAGCAGAAACGCCGTGAGGGACACCAGAAAGGTCGCCGCATCGATGGCAAAGCCTGTGCCGAGGCCGAACGATCCGATAATCAGACCAGCGAGCGCCGGGCCACCGATTTGGGCGATATTGGTACTCACTGTCTGCCACGAATACGCTTGCGTCAAGTTGTCCTCGGCCACGATGTGTTTTTGCAACACGTAATACGAAGGCGAGAACAGCGTCGACATGGTTGCAAGCACGAATGAGAAAATAATCAACAGTAGAGCGGACACGTGGTGCGTAAACGTGAGCGCTGCAAGTCCACTGACGAGGAACAAGCGCACGACATCTGTACCAATCAATGTCACGCGTTTGGGCCAACGATCTACAAAAACGCCAGCCACCGGGCCGAAAATAATTCGTGGGATGATACCTGCGGCGAGCGTAAACGACATGTAGAGTGTAGAGTTCGTTAATACGTGCATCAGCCAGACGAGCCCAAGTGAGTATATCGCGTCACCAAGCCGTGAAACCAGTTGACCCCCGAAGAACAACAGAAAATTACGATTACGCAAAACAGACACTGACCGCAATCGGGTCACTCCTTACATACCGGAATTTAGGTGAGTGGAGCAAACCTGTTACGGGACTGGGCTTGTCTGTGATGTCTGACCATCGAAGTTCGCCTTATTTTTGTTTCAGTTCCCTGATGCGGAAGGTTGTCTTACCTCTCTCTTGGGTTCTCAAAATCTGTATCCAGCTATTTGAGCGTAGTCATTGAAACTCAGTGTCCGAGCCAGGCACGGAACACATTCGTTGTCACACCCTGCGGGAAAATGATATAGAGCAGGAGGAAGACAGCAAACCCGGTTACGGCAGTTACGAACCATATTGATGTTGTCCACGGACCAATCTTACGATGTGAACTAAATCGACTGCGAAACGCGAATGTCAGCGTAATGATGCCAAAGACAGCGGCTACCGTCGCCAGAATTGAATGCGCTTGCAAAAACAGTTGGTAGGGTAACTTCCATTTCGAAGGACCCCCGAACGTCGTATCGCCGAAGATCACGGTCTTCAACACATAGGTAATAAAAAACAGTGCAGCCAGAACGGATCCTGTTAACATCAAACGGCGGTGCACATCCACGTTGCGACGGCGAATAAAATACCATCCAAACGCCATGACGACAGCGCTGGACAAGATAAAGCCTTCATTGACATAGGCCATAATTACCGCCATTCACATGGACCCTCCTTTGAGACACTTGCTATGGTTGCATTCTAGCAAGAATCGACTAGGGTCGCAAACTATTCCTGTAATTCCAACGCCGCTCTTGGTGAAGATTACATGGACTATGCTTAGTGGCGTTTCACATACTACGTCTGTTCCACACATCGAACCAAGGGAGGCGTTGCATTTGCCGCTCAAAAATCATGAAGTTGCAGAGCTGAATGAACTGATTATGAGCTGTGTGAATACCATCAATTCAATGGGACTGTTCCTGAATCAGGTCAAGTGCCAGGAATTGAAGGGTATCATCGAGAAACAGTTGGCCGCTCATATTCAGGACTACAACATCAAGGTTGAGTGGATAGAAAAGGGATCGAGCAGTCAAAAACTCGCGGTCCCGAGCATGCCGACTCCTTCGACGAGTGGAACGCACAAGTTGCCGCAGGCAGTCACACCGAATCCGAACACGACGACGTTCGACGATCGCGCTATAGCGACGTCCTACCTGCTCACGTTGAAGCGGGCTGGTCGCGAGTATGCGTGGGCCACGTTTGAAACGGGCAACCCGCAGCTCCGCGCTTTTCTGGAGGATGCGTTCACGATGGCTTCTCACCATGCATTTGAGATTGGTGAGTACATGGCCAAGCGTGGCTATTATCCTTCGGAAGATGCCTCAACCACCTACATCAACAAAGTGGCACAAACGTACGAACCGGTTCGCGAGATGGCTGGGGTTCACTAAATCATCATCTGATTCACTGCATGCGGCACAGGATAGGGCCGCCTTTCGCCTGGATACGACCTGGGCGAAAGGCGGCCTTTCCTCACTTAATTTCACTTAATTTCACTTAATTTCACTTAGTTTCACTTAGTTTCACTTAATTTCACTTAATTTCACTTAGTTTCACTTAATTTCACTTAATTTCACTTGACTTCACTTGACTTCACTTGACTTGATTCATGGCCTCACTTCACTTCAACCCTGGTCAATTTCATCTGGTGGCCATACGTATCTGCCATGAGCATTACTGTGTACGGTTTTCCGTTGATGCGAACTTGAACGCTGCTTGTTGCGGACAGCAACTGGTTCCCTTCGACATGCAATGAAACGTCGTAGTTCGATAAGTATTCGATGTCACGCAGACGGACACCAAAGAACGGATCGACGGCTGCTCTGGGGGCGATGGCATTTATGGCTGCGACGTTTTTGTCGCCAGAAGCGTGCACCCACGCGAGATATAGTTCAATCATCGCGTGAGTGGCCGACCATGGACTGTTGCTTTGCGTAAATGAATTGGAAGGAGTTCCTGTATATGTGAGTAGTCCCATCGGCAGTGTGTTGGCGCTAAGCGTTAAGCCTTCGTTGACAATCTGTTGGGGGATGGTGACACCGTAATTTGTTCCTGATGTTGCTTTTGTCGGCACAACGTGGGTACTCGTTATTTGCACCAACTTTCCATAAACAAGGAACCTGTATGGTGTCAGATACAGTGCGTTCAGAGGGTAACAGCTTTCGAGGATCACGCTGGACTCTAAAGTGTTGGGCACCGCAGCACCCGTTTTCACCACCCTGGAGCTTGTAACTTCAAAGCGAAAAACACCATACACCGTTTTGACCTGTATCGAATCTCCAGGCTTCAAGCGGTCGATGTGGCGAAACCACGTGGCATTGTGAGCTGCAATCAGCGTGGTTCCAGGCTTGCCTGGCATGACACTTGTGATTAGATGACCGACCGCTGCTTGGAGTTGATATGCATTTGTTCCCTGCAGTAATGGGGCCGTGAGGGATAGCGCCGGGATAACCACTTCACCAATGATGTGTCCGGTTTGAACCGTGGGGACCTGCAGTTGTGCTGACATGGTTTGAACGGAGTAGGCCTGCGAAATTGTCGAATTGGTCGCGGCATTCGCAGCGTCTGTGCCATTTGCGCTTGACTCCATAATTCCTTCAATGGATGACCCGGCACGATTATTCGCTAAAGAATTGACGCCAGATGACCCAGAGGAATTTTTGTTGACTAATGCGTTTGCCGATTGTAACAACTTGCTCCCGACAACTGCAGAGCGAAAATAGAAAAATGGAATACGGCCAAGCATCACCACAGCGGCAAGACTAAGGAGACTTCCGACCCAAAAGACGATGCGCCTCCGTAAGAAGTTGCGGTTCGATAGGGACGTGCGCCTCGTAAGAGAGTTTCGTCTCCAGCGGAACATGCGTCTCATCCAAAGGATTCCGCGTCTCACTAGGGGAATTCGTTGCCAAAGGAAGGTACGGCGCTTAGAGTCATGATGGGTCGGGGTGAGGAACCTGTGATTCATGACTCAGCGTTTTCCTCCTCTTTAGCAGATTTCTGCGAAGATTTTTTGCGACCATAGAGCATCAGGCCACTGCCAACTGCGAGCAACACTCCTCCTTCGATAGCCATCATGTCTTCAGGGAGGCCCGTAACCGGGCTCGTCGCGCCTTTGACGTTGCTTGGTGTGCGCGGGGGAGGCGTGTTTCCTGTCGGACTTGAAGGCTTAACTTCAAAATTGAATGATTTGTGGCTCGTAATGATAGGTGTCCTGTACGGCAGTTTGACCATCGTTTTGAGGTCTGCCGATGTGCTCTGCCCGTCAGCAGGCGTTCTTTGCGACTGGACAGACTGACTTGCGTGCGCATCGAGGAGATGGGCTTGCGATAAAGAAAATGACACCAGACTAACAACGACGAATCTGCCGACCCGAGCAAACTCCTTCAATTTCGTATCCCCCACAGTTACCGTTTTACATATAGTACAACAAGTTCTTGTTTAAGAACAAGAAGATTTGAATGAACTTTTGCGCAATCCACCCGTTGAATAGCCCTCGTTTACGAGTCCTTTACAAATACATTACAGTCGGTTTACATATTTGTGCTATTATCGGGTCGATATTTGG
The DNA here is from genome assembly GCA_017298655.1 of Alicyclobacillus curvatus. Classification (GTDB taxonomy): domain Bacteria; phylum Bacillota; class Bacilli; order Alicyclobacillales; family Alicyclobacillaceae; genus Alicyclobacillus_B; species Alicyclobacillus_B curvatus. The sequence goes on along the minus strand of CP071184.1, from coordinate 3,025,100 downwards.
CGTATTTTACCGAATCATGACACTTGGGAGACGCATGGCATGAATGTCCGATCATTGATGTTCGTAATGTTTGACGGGTTCAGGTCCATCATCCAGAACGTGCGGATACGGAGTGAGTTGCGCAGCCATGGACTCGGACTGATTGTCTTCGATGTCGTTCGACTCGGCGTCATTGAAGAGACTCTCGGGCGACCCACGACGGAGCGCATTCTATTGGTACTATCAAAATTGATTCGCAACTTAAAAGGAAGCATGAGTGCGACATTAATTGCCGTCAAATCCGTAGGCGACGACTTTTCACTGTTTGTCAGGCTCCCGTCTATCACGGGCGGGGTATCCAGAGAAATGTTTCTACATGACGAGGCGCTGACTATCAAACGTCTTCTTGAGGCGAAATTGATGCAAGAACTACAGTTGAACTTGTCTGTAAGACTGCACGTGGGGAGCGCGCTGATTCAGGTTCCTCCCGAAAGCAGCTTTCAGGCTGCGATATACAACGCGATGAAACTGGCAACACATAATGCGAAAAATGTGGATCCCGAAAGTGGACTCCGCATACTCGAATTTGAAGATATCTTGAGCAAACGTAGTTTTTATTCGATGTTCCAGCCAATTGTCTCGTTGCGCAGTGGGCTTCCTTTTGGCGTTGAGGCACTGACGCGTGGACCGCAAGGAAGTTTTTTTCACACTCCCGAAAACCTCTTTGACTTTGCGCAGACGCTGAACAAGTTAATGGAACTAGACACGGTAGTTGCCGAAACTTCAATCGCCACGTACGGTGGTGCGAACCCTGGGTGCAAGTTGTTCTTGAACCTGGATTCGCGGACCATTCTTCACGACACGGTTACGGTGGATACAGTTCTAAGTTGGTTGGCAGCGGCGTCAGTGACACCTGAAGAAGTCGTCATCGAAGTAACCGAACGCAACTGGGTCGCAGATTACGCGACCTTCAATGCGAAACTTGATGTCTATCGTCGCATCGGGTTTTCTATTGCCGTGGATGACGTCGGCATGGGCTACTCCTCGTTGCAGGCCATTACCGAACTAAAACCGGACTTTATCAAAATTGACCGCTCGTTAATTCAGCACATGGACCGTGAGATGGTCCGGTCTGTCATGTTGGAGACATTGATGGACTTTGCACAAAAGGTGAATTGTCTCGTGATTGCAGAGGGTATTGAAACGGAAGGGGAACTCGAGAAAGCCATCCAGCTCGGCATCCATTACGGGCAAGGTTTTTTGATTGCCAAGCCTGGTTTGAAAGTCCTCGATAAGGTCAAGGATATCAACGATGTCATTGCCCGTAACACCGTTGACGTGCCTGCACAGCAGGGAGGAACAGCCATCCTTGTGGGCAGAGTTACTCGGGCTGTAACGACGTTTGACGATACAGTGACAGTCGCAGAAGTTGCGCGATATTTTCATGACAACCCACGTGACTATAGCGTTGTCGTGATGAAGTCAGGCTATCCGATTGGCCTCGTCATGCGGGATAAGTTGTTGCGACAACTTGCCACACAATACGGGGTGCCACTTTATTGGCATCGTTCAATTCGCAAACTCATGGATGCAAATGCTCTGACAGTGGACGTTTCCACGCAGCTTGATTTGGTGTCACGACTCGCGATGGAGCGAGACGAAGACAAGGTGTATGACTCTATCGTTGTGACGAACGACGGTGCACTCGAGGGCATCATCACCATTCAAGACATCTTATCGACCATCAATACAGTTCACATGGAACAAGCGCGTGGTTCAAACCCGTTAACCGGTTTGCCGGGAAATCGGTCCATCAAGCATGAAATTCAAAAGTGGATGTCATCGGGGAAGTCATTCTTTATGGTGTACGCCGACATTGATTACTTCAAGTGGTATAATGATAGATTTGGCTTTCACCGTGGTGACCTTGTGATTCAGTTTCTGGCTGAAATTCTGAGCAGCGTATGTAACACCGAAACCGATGAATGCTTTGTCGGCCACATCGGCGGCGACGATTTTGTCATTTTGACGAATAGTCCTGACCCACTAGGGTGTTGCAGTAAAATTATCGGTCGGTTCGACGGGGAGATATCGAACTTCTACCCCAGGCCGGACGACAACTTATCTGATGCGAATGACTATCTGGCCGTTTACGACCGCAACGGCAATCAGGTTTCCAATGCTGGGCTAACCTTGTCTCTCTGTCTGCTTGAGTGTCCTGTCACGATGACCGAGATCACCTTAGAAGACGTGTCAGAATATGTAGCCTCGCTAAAGAAGAGCGCGAAGGACAGAGCGGGGAGCACATGCATCTCGGCCTCTCTCCCGGCAAGGGCAAATCCGAGCGGGCTATCTCAAGCTTGATTGGTTTAACCAGCGGTTTCGATTTTCGGTTTAGGGAGGTGACGAACGTGCTGAAGCGACTGAAGGACATGACGGCTGAAGAGCGCTCTTACGTGGAGAGCTGGCTCGATGAGCAAGAAGACACAGACAACGATGACTCTGCGGCGTAATATGCGCCGTTTTATCCAAACATGATGGCAAAACCCATACAGTAGAATCACATGAAGAGACGCACATGAAGAGACGCACATGAAGAGAATCACATGAAACGAACCGCATCAAAAGAATCTCATCAAAGCGAAGTGCCGCATTGCTCCTGCTTTTGGGCAGGAAAAGCAATGCGGCACTTTCCAAACGCATGTTGATGACCCTGTTATACAAGATGGTCGGAATGACAGGACTCGAACCTGCGACCTCACGGTCCCGAACCGTGCGCTCTACCACCTGAGCTACATTCCGTCATATGGGTCATCTTAGAGGCGATGTGACAGGTGCTAATATACCACGCATGAAAACCACCGTCAACTCTCGAGAAGGTGGAAATCGCAGGGCCTCTGCGACCCCCACGCTGACCAAATCGACTATAATGGGATGAGCACAGTTACTGAAGTGGAAAGGTGGACTTGCCGTGCAGAACCCCACGCCGACGCCCGAGCAAATTGTGGCTGGCCTGAACCCGCCTCAACGGGAGGCTGTAGAGCATATCGAGGGCCCCGTACTGGTCATTGCCGGTGCAGGAAGCGGCAAAACCAATGTGCTGACACGTCGCATTGCATATCTTATTGTGGCGAGACGAGTGCCTCCGTGGGCCATCCTCGCAATCACATTTACCAATAAAGCTGCCAGAGAAATGCAGGAGCGTATTGCGGCCTGGGCAGGTCCCGCGGCTGCAGACGTCTGGGCAATGACATTTCACGCGATGTGCGTCAGGATTCTGCGGCGGGATGGCGAACACTTGGGCCTTGCGCGCAGCTTCACCATCCTTGATGGAGCAGATCAACTGGCTGTGGTCAAACGCATCATGCAGACACTGAATATCGACACCAAACGATACGACCCAAAGGCGGTTCTGCACACCATCAGTTCTGCCAAGAACGAACTACTCACGGCAGACAAATACGCAGACAAAGCTGCCGATCCGTTCCGCAAGGTCGTCGGCCAGGTGTATCTCGAGTATGAGCGGCGTCTTCGGGCAAATCAGTCGCTCGACTTTGACGACTTGATTTTGAAGACCGTACAACTGTTTTCGGATGTCCCGGATGTTTTACGGTTTTATCAGACAAGATTTCAGTACATCCACGTGGACGAGTATCAGGATACCAACCACGCACAATATAAACTCGTGTCACTACTCGCGGGACAACGAAAAAACATCTGCGTCGTGGGGGACTCCGACCAATCCATTTACGCTTGGCGTGGCGCAGACATTCGCAACATCCTTGACTTCGAGAAGGAATATCCAAACGCGGCTGTCATCCGGCTTGAGCAGAATTATCGTTCGACGAAACGAATTCTCGCCATTGCCAATAGCGTCATTGAAAACAACCATCAGCGGCGGGCCAAAACACTGTGGACCGAAAACAGCGATGGCGACAAGGCTGTTGTTTATCAAGCGCCTGATGAACGGGCAGAGGCCAGGTACATTATTGATAGGATTGAACGCTTGCACAGAGATGGACTTTCCTACGGTGACATGTCTATTCTCTATCGTACCAACGCGCAGTCCCGCGTCATTGAAGAAGCTTTTCTCCAGGTTGGAATCCCGTACCGGGTGTTTGGCGGCCTAAAGTTCTATGAGCGCAAAGAAATCAAAGACGTGCTCTCGTATCTCCGGTTGATTGCAAACCCGGATGATGATGTGAGCATGCGCCGCGTCATCAATGTGCCAAAGCGCGGAATTGGCGATACCAGCATGGACAAGTTACAGGTGCTGGCAGAGCGCTATGGAACGTCTCTGTACGGGGCACTGGGGCGGGCGGACGAGGCGGGTGTCAGCGGTAAAGCACTGCGGTCTTTGGCCGAGTTCGTCGAGATACTGGATACTCTAATGAAACAGCGGCCATTTCTGAATGTGACCGAATTGACAGAATCCCTGCTCAGTCGCGTCGGCTACCGCGAGATGTTGAAAGGGGAAAAGACGCTTGAAGCGGAGGCTCGGCTCGAGAACCTTGATGAGTTCCTGTCCGTGACAAGCGAGTTTGATCGTCGATTTGACGGGACCAGCGACGAAGATGCTTTGGCAACGTTTTTGACGGAAGTGGCATTGATTGCGGATGTAGATCTCAGCGACGGAAAGCCAGAAGATGTGGTCAAGGACGCGGACAGTCACGATGAGGTCGTGATGATGACCTTGCATAGCGCGAAGGGCCTGGAGTTTCCTGCCGTGTTCATACCTGGTATGGAGGAAGGGCTGTTTCCGCACATGAGGTCGCTCGAGTCAGATACAGGGATGGAAGAGGAGCGCCGGCTCTGTTACGTCGGAGTAACGCGTGCTAAGCAAAAACTGTTTCTGACGACTTGTACGATGAGGACCATCTTTGGCCAAACGAGATCGGCAAGGCAATCACGCTTTCTTGCTGAGCTTCCGGCTGAACACGTTGAGATGGAATCCGCAATGACAAACCTTCGCCCGGCTTGGTCGCCACGCGTAGATTCGTCTGGCCGGACGGAGAGTGCGCAGGATAGCTCATTTCATGTCGATGCAGATGCGACGTTTCACGCTGGAGACAAAGTGGAGCACCGCAAATGGGGGCAAGGCACAGTTGTCGGCGTTCACCCAGGCAGCGGAGATTTGGAACTATCTATCGCATTTCCCTCACCAACGGGGATTAAGCGCCTCGTTGCGCGGTTTGCACCCATTCACAAGGTCGAATAGGGTCTTACTACCGACGACGAGGCTCTCTTCGTGCCGTCGAACAGGCTCTCTGAAAGCAGGTGCGTAAAATGGACAAAACGCAAGCTGCGCAACGCGTCGAGACGCTGCGCAAGGAGATAAGTTATCACAATCAGCAGTATTACGTCTTCGACAACCCCACAATTTCAGATTCCGAGTGGGACGCATTGATGCGGGAACTGAACTACCTTGAAGCCCAGTTTCCTGAACTCGTCACAGCGGATTCCCCGACGCAGCGCGTTGGTGGTGCTCCGGTCGAGGGGTTTACGAAAGTCGTTCATGAAGTCCCGATGCTCTCACTCGGCAACGCATACAGCCCGGACGAGATGCGGGAGTTTGACCGCCGTGTCCGTGAACTGGCGGGAGGCAAGGTTCGCTACGCCTGTGAATTGAAAATTGACGGGCTGGCGGTCAGCCTGCGCTACGAAAACGGCGCCTTTGTTCAGGGGGCTACCCGCGGAGACGGCGAAGTTGGCGAGGACATCACGACCAACATTCGCACCATTCACACCGTGCCACTTCGACTGGAAGAACCTGTGTCTCTTGAAGTGCGCGGTGAAGCGTACATGCCGAAGCGTGCTTTCGAACGACTGAATCAGGCGCGCGAGCTGCGGGGAGAACAGTTGTTTGCGAATCCACGCAATGCCGCTGCTGGGTCGCTTCGACAGTTGGATCCGAAGATTGCGTCCGAACGGCGATTGTCTGTCTTCGTTTACACCTTGGCGCGTGCAGATGTAGATACGCCCCCAGCGCACTCTGAGACACTTCGCTGGCTTGGCGGACTTGGACTGCCCATCAACCCTGAACTCACCGTGCTTGACGACATTGAGGATGTCATTGAATACATCCTGTCGTGGCAGACCAAGCGCCATGAACTGCCTTATGCGACGGACGGCATGGTGATTAAGGTTGACGATGTATACATACAGGAACGGCTTGGTTTTACTGCGAAGAGTCCACGTTGGGCCATCGCGTACAAATACGCAGCTGAGCAAGCAGAGACGCAACTCCGCACGATATTGCTCACAGTAGGGCGTACGGGCGCAGTAACGCCAACTGCCGTGTTCGATCCGGTAGGCCTTGCCGGCACCACCGTGACACGCGCTTCGCTTCATAACGAAGATTACATTACAGAAAAAGACATTCGTATTGGCGATATCATCGTCGTGCAAAAGGCCGGCGATATCATCCCTGAGGTCGTACGCGTCGTCACGGAGCGCCGGACAGGAACTGAGCAACCATTCGCCATGCCAAAGGATTGTCCGCAGTGTCAGCAACCGTTGCAGCGCCTTCCAGGGGAGGCTGCCTGGCGGTGTGTCAATCCCGGCTGTCCAGCGCAAACACGGGAGCGCATCATTCATTTTGCCTCTCGGGACGCCATGAACATCGAAGGACTCGGAGAACAGTGGGTTGCGCAACTACTGCAGGAAAATATGATTGCGGACGTGGCAGACCTCTACCTCTTGACCAAGGAGCAACTGCTCGGGTTAGAGCGCATGGGGGACCGCTCTGCACAAAACCTTATCGACGCGATTGAAGGGAGCAAGCGCAATTCCCTCGAGCGCCTCCTGTTTGGCCTCGGTATCCGCTTGGTTGGCGAAAAGGCGGCAAAGACGATTGCCAGGCATTTTGGTTCACTCGAGCGACTGAGCACGGCGAGCATCGATGAACTCACCTCCATCCCCGAGATTGGACCCAAAATGGCGGAGAGTGTCGTCGAATTTTTCCACAGTGAGGCCGCCAGTGAAACCATCCGACGGTTGGTCAAATCTGGCCTCAACACCGAGTATCTCGGCGTGCGAAGAAATCGGAACCAGACCTCGGACCAGGCTTCTGACCAGGCTTCTGACCAGACTTTGGACCAGGCTTCGGACCAGGCTTCGGACCAGGCTTCGGACCAGGCTTCGGACCAGGCTTCGGACCAGGCTTCGGATGAGAGCACTTGGTTTGCCGGGAAGACGGTTGTGTTAACAGGAACCTTGTCTGCACTTGACCGAAGAAAGGCCGGTGAACTCGTCGAGCAACTTGGCGGCACCGTGACAGGAAGTGTGAGTGCTCGAACCGATGTGCTGATTGCGGGGGAGAAAGCGGGGTCGAAGCTCAGTAAAGCACAGCAATTGATTGAATCCGGGCAAAAACCAGATTTGGCGATTATGGACGAGGCGGCGTTTCTTGAGATTCTTCGCACAGAGGGCATCGCCGTCGACGAATAGGGCGGTCGGGGCACAGGGCACAGGGCACAGGGCACAGGGCACAGGGCACGCACGGAGTCCGAACATAGGTTCGCTATCGATTGACTCGCTCCCCTACGCATCGTGGATACGTAAGGGTTCGCCGGAGTGGTTGGGTGAGCAGTGCTTACGCACCGTGGGTGCGTAAGGAAGCATCAAAATTGGCAAAACAGGTGTTGCTTACGCACTGTGGGTGCGTAAGCGTTCGCCGGAGTGGCTGACTGAGCAGTGCTTGCGCACCGTGGGTGCGTAAGGGAGCGCCGGAGTGGCTGACTGAGTGGTGCTTACGCACCGTGGGTGCGTAAGGAAGCATCAAATCGGTTGGCTGAGCCCTGCTTACGCACTGTGGGTGCGTAAGGAAGCATCAAATCGGTTGGCTGAGCCCTGCTTACGCACTGTGGGTGCGTAAGGAAGCATCGGATCGGTTGGCTGAGCCCTGCTTACGCACTGTGGGTGCGTAAGGAAGCATCAAAATCGGCAAAACAGGCGTTGCTTACGCACTGTGGGTGCGTAAGCGTTCGTCGGAGTGGCCGACTGAGTGGTGCTTACGCACCGTGGGTGCGTAAGGGTTCGTCGGAATGGCCGACTGAGTGGTGCTTAAGAGAGTAAGGGATGGGGAAGGGGCTTCCCCGACGCCTAATCGGATAACGCGTCGGCAGCGCGTTATTTCCTCTGACTCCAACACGTCGAGGTAAAAATAACGCGTTTTTAAAGCGCTACGCTTTCGCCCTGGCTAAATAGCGTCGTGTGAACGTGTTATGGCGGTGGGTTTCAAGCGATAACGCGCTTCGAGCGCGTTATATCCGCTGAACCGGTTTCAGACCGAGTTGAATAGCGCGTTCTCAGCCCGTTACCTTGGGGAGGACCATAGTTAAACAGGCATCCACCCAATCGGCGTCCTTTGAAATTGGGCTAACATGAAACGTTGTCGTGTGTACCGACGTCAAAAGGGTACAGGAGACAGTGTGCTTGTTGATTCAGGGGAAGGTTTGCTCACACAGCGGACGGTTTGCTGACAAACAACACAAAAAATGCGGGGAGGTGGGAAACCTCTCCCGCATTTCTGCACAGCCGTCCGTTTGCGGCGGATATCATCTCTCTGTTGCCAGCCGAGCACCACCGAGCGGCATCGATGGGAACCATCGATGGGAACCATCGACGGGCGCACTGACGACCGCCACTGACAACCGCTACCGGCGACCGCTACCGCCGAGCACCGCCGCCGACCGTCACCGCCGACCGTCACCGCCGACCGTCACCGCCGACCGCGAACAAACTCTGGCAAACTGTACTTTACCTCTGTGGTCGCACGGAACCACATCAGTTTTGTGGATAGGCGCCCGAGATAAAATGCCACGGGAATACCGACAATCCAGGCGATGATGATGTCGTTCTGGGTTATAGACAATTGAACCCCTCCCCGTCTTTCCGCGTGTGGCGAATATTGCCTTACTGATTGATGTGTATGTGATAAGACATCGAGACATGCTAAGGTAAATTTGAAAAAAACCATGGATTGACTGGAAGATCCACTGTTCGGTTAAAGGCTGCCTTGCTATAATGATTTTCGGATTGTGTTGATTTGCCAATTCACGACAATCATCTGTGTACCGACTTAAGTGACGGGCTGGCCGCGAATTGTTATGGCGGCGGCAGTTGTCAAACGGATCCACAGGAAGGGTGTTAGTCCGGGATGCATAGTGGTTGGTACTACGTCATCAGTTTTGCGACTGCGTTTATATTCGTCTATGTGTCGATTCCTTATATTCGTAAGCTGGCTGTTCGTCTGGGGTTCGTTGATCGGCCGAACCAGCGCAAGATCCACAAGGAACCCATCCCTTTATTGGGGGGCCTTCCGCTCTATGTTGGTTTTCTCATCACTGCCGGCGGATTTGGGCGCGCAGGGAAAACGTTTTGGGGGCTTGCTGTCGGCGGTCTGTTGATTTTACTCATTGGCATCCTTGATGATTACTACAAGACGCGGGGCAGAGACTTTAAGGCATGGCCAAAGTTTGTGATGCAGATAGTCGCCGCTTTGGTACTCGTTGCTTTCGGAGTCGATATTAACGGGGTCAACCTCCCCATCAGTCACAGCTATTTCGCGTTTCCAACCTGGTTGTCCGTTCTTACGACGGTAGTCTGGGTGGTCGGTATCACCAACATGATGAACTTTCTTGATGGCGTTGATGGTTTGGCTGCTGGAATTTCAGCCATCTCCGCAATGACACTCTTTTTTGTTGCACTGCTCAAGGGACAGGACTCCATGGCCGTGTTCGCGGTGGTGTTGATGGGGTCTGCGTTAGGGTTTCTTCGTCACAATTTCCATCCAGCGCGGATTTTCATGGGAGATGCTGGTGCGACTTTTCTCGGCTACGTATTAGCTGCCGTTGCGGTAGAAGGTGCTTTTAAGAGCGCGACACTTGTTTCCTTGGTTGTGCCGGTCCTTGCCCTCGGCGTTCCTATCCTCGATACTGTCTGGGTCGTCGTTCGCAGATTTCGCGAAAACCGTCCCATCTATGTCGCCGATAAAGGACACACCTTCCACATGTTGATGAAGTCTGGTCTGTCTCAAGTACAGACCGTCGCCTTCCTGTATCTGCTTGGACTCTGCTTTTCTTTGGCGTCCATCGTCGTTGTACTGGCTGTCCATTGATGGGCCGCGCTAGTGATGGCCACGCTAGACGTGAAGCGGTCCAACTGTGCCGTACTGCAGACGTGAAGCGGCTTAGGTGTGCCGTACTGCAGACGTGAAGCGGTTCAGGTGTGCCGCACTGCAGACGTGAAGCGGTCCAGGTGTGCCGCACTGCAGACGTGTTGCACTTCAGGTGGTGTGCTGCACCGCAGACATGCCGCACCCAATGGGTAAGAGTGGGTACGCATAGCAGGCTCGCGCCTGCCGCAAGTTTTTGTAAACTTACGTAATTTTCCATCCAGCCATTTCACCCCGCATGCGCCGCTGCATGCGGGGTTTGTTTCGCTTGTGCTATAATCCGGGACAGACAGCATTGGAGCGTAGGAGGGACTCGTTTGAACATTACCGAAGACGTCGTGAGACATGTGGCCAAGCTGGCACGGCTGGCCGTCAGTGAAGAAGAAGCGCACAAATTGGCACCTCAACTCAGTGATATCATCTCTTATGCAGAACAGTTGCAAGCGGTAGACCTGAGCAATGTGCCTCCGACCAGTCACCCGCTCGAACTCTCGAATGTGTTGCGCGCAGATGTTCCCCGTGAAGGGCTGACAAATGAACAGGCCCTTGCCAATGCACCAGATTCGGATGGACAGCAAGTACGTGTGCCTGCTGTGTTGGAGGGCTGACTCAATGAAAGTGACGGTACCGACCGTAAAGGAGATATATAACTCACTCTGGAGACATGAGTCCAAGCCCTCTGAATGGGCGGAGCTGTCTCTTTTGTCCATCCGCGGCATGGACAAGCAAATTGGTGCGTTTCTTTCTTTTGATGAGGACCGGGTCATGGAGCATGCGAGACAATTGGACGATGCAAAGCCGAATGGACGCATGTTCGGAGTTCCGTACGCGTTAAAAGACAACATGTGTACAGCTGGCATCAAAACCACAGCAGGCAGCCGGATTCTCGAGAATTACATACCGCCGTATTCATCAACAGTGCACAAGCGGTTGCTTGATGCCAGCGCAGTTCTTGTTGGCAAGACCAATCTCGACGAGTTTGCGATGGGTTCTTCCACAGAGAACTCAGCGTATCAACTCACCCGCAATCCCTACAATCTGGAGACGGTTCCCGGGGGGTCGAGCGGCGGATCGGCAGCGGCTGTTGCAGCGCGCATGATCCCGTTTGCCCTCGGATCCGACACAGGCGGGTCCATCCGTCAACCGGCAGCGTTCTGCGGTGTCGTGGGACTGAAACCAACGTACGGTCGCGTGTCGCGTTATGGACTGATTGCATTTGCATCGTCGCTGGACCAGATTGGTCCTTTTACACAGACGGTCGAGGACGCCGCGTATGTGTTGCAGGCGATTAGTGGTCACGATGACCTTGATTCCACGTCGTCGCCAACCGATGTAGACGACTACATCACGCACATCAGCGACGATATTCGTGGCCTGCGAATTGGCATTGTCCGGGACATGTTGACGGAAGGACTGCACCCTGGCGTTCGGGATGCGGTGGACGAAGCGGTAAAGGTTTTGGAGAAGGCGGGGGCTAGCATCGTCGAAGTGTCCTTGCCGCACAGTCAGTATGCGGTGGCGACGTATTACTTAGTGGCACCCGCGGAGGCATCTTCCAACCTGTCGAGATACGACGGGGTGCGCTACGGACGGCGCGTGGAAGGTGAAACGCTCATCGATATGTATCAACGTACGCGCAGCGAGGGCTTTGGGATGGAGGTCAAGCGCCGCATCATGGTCGGCACATACGCACTATCCTCAGGTTATTACGACGCGTATTACCTCCGGGCTCAACAGATGCGCACCCTCATTCGTCAGGACTACCAAGCGGCTTTTGAACAGTGCGACGTGATTGTGACGCCAACTGCACCGACGCCGGCATTTAAGTTTGGTGAGAATAGCGATCCGCTGCAGATGTACCTCAATGACCTCTACACCATTCCCGCCAATCTGGCCGGATTGCCTGGCATTAGTGTTCCATGTGGACTGATAGATGGCCTGCCTGTCGGCATTCAGTTTGTCGGGAAGCCATTTGATGAGAAAACGCTCCTGCAAATCGCGTATGCGTATGAACACCATCGCGGCTTTGAGATGCCGCTGCCGGAGGTGACGTTGTGAGTACTGGGACAGCGTTTGAAACGGTGATTGGACTCGAAGTCCATGTTGAACTGAAGACGGAAACGAAGATTTTCTGCGGCTGTAAGACCACATTTGGCAGTCCGCCGAACACAAACGTATGCCCAGTGTGCCTCGGGCATCCGGGAACACTGCCAGTCTTAAACAGACACGCAGTGGAGCTTGCACTGAAGGCAGCCCTCGCGCTGAACTGCCGTGTCAACCAGGACTCAAAGTTTGACCGTAAGAACTATTTTTACCCCGACTTGCCAAAAGGATATCAGATTTCCCAGTACGACAAGCCTATTGGCGAGCATGGCTACCTCGAGATCGAGGTCGGAGGGGAGAGTAAACGGATCGGCATCACCCGCGTACATCTTGAAGAGGATGCCGGCAAGTCTTCCCATGCGGCAGACGGCACGCACACACTCGTTGACTACAACCGGACTGGCGTCCCGTTAATCGAAATCGTCTCTGAGCCGGACATCAGAACGCCTGAAGAGGCGCGCCTATACCTAGAGGGAATCAAGGCTATCATGCAGTACTGTGACATTTCGGACGTGCGCATGGAAGAAGGGTCGCTCCGTTGTGACGCTAACATCTCTCTACGCCCCGTCGGTCAGCGCGAGTTTGGACAGAAAACTGAGCTCAAGAACATGAACTCGTTCCGAAACGTAGAACGAGGTTTGCACTACGAAGTTTTGCGCCAGACCGAGATCTTACAGGACGGCGGCACCGTGTCACAGGAGACACGCCGGTTTGATGAGACCACACAGACCACTGCGCTTATGAGGACGAAAGAGGAAGCACACGACTATCGCTATTTTCCGGAACCAGACCTTGTCCGTTTAACCATCGATGATGCGTGGCTCGTGCATCTTCGACAAGAGCTTCCTGAATTGCCGGCAGCCAGACGTCGTCGCTTCATTTCGGACTTTGGTCTCCCAGCCTATGACGCGGGCGTTCTCACCAGCGACTTGGCCATCGCAAATTACTTTGATGCTGTGGTAGCAGCGGGGGCTGAACCAAAATCCGCCAGTAACTGGATTATGGGGGATGTTCTTGCCTATCTCAACAATCGCAACCTATCGATTGCACAGTCTCCAGTCGGCCCGCGGCAGTTGGCTGGCTTGATTGCAGAGATAGCCGCTGAGACCATCTCGATTAAGCAGGCGAAGGATGTTCTTCAGGTGATGTTTGGGACGGGAAATGATGCCAAGACCATCATTCGTGAACAGGGTATGGAGCAAATCAGTGATGCATCCGCTCTCGTACCCATCATTGACGAAGTCATTGCCAACAACGAGAAGTCTGTCAGTGATTATCTGAGTGGTAAAGAAAAGGCTCTGGGAGCTCTGGTCGGGCAAACAATGAAGGCGACCAAAGGCAAGGCAAATCCAGGGCTCGTCAACAAGCTCATTATCGAACGGTTGCAGGACAGGTCCTGATGGAGCGGGCAAAACGTCGCAGACAGACGCACAAAAATCGTCATCCCGCGCCTGTAGAAAATGTTCTTTCTGGTTGGGTTGATACCGTACACGAATTGAATATCATCCGCTTAAACGATGATGGTGACGGAGTTGCACGACTCGAAGACGTCACCGTCTTCGTTCCAGGGGCCCTTCCAGGTGAAACGGTTCACGCCCGAATTGTCTCAGCTCACAAACGCCACTTGGTGGCAGAGGCCACGGGCTGGGTGTTGCGGCACGAGTCCGGGTGGCACGGCGAAGGCTCGGACGGCCATGAGGGCTCGCAAGACGAAGGCTCGCAAGACGAAGGCTCGCGGGACCAAGCCTTAGCAGACCATATCTCGCAAGGCCAAGCCTCGGCGGACCAGGGGCACCCCATACGGGTGGCGCCGCTGTGCCCTGTCTTTCATCAGTGCGGAGGGTGCCAGTTACAACACCTTTCTTACTCCACAGCCTTGGAGCACAAACGACAAGTGGTGGCGAATGCGCTGCAGCGAATCGGACACCTGGACAAATGTGAGGTTTTACCGACCATCGGGATGGACACACCTTGGCGTTACCGCAACCAAATTCAGGTGCCGCTCCGCTATGATGCAGATTCGGGCCAGTTGGTACAGGGCTTCTTTGCGCCTCATAGTCACGAAGTGATAGAGACGACATCCTGCGACCTTGTCCCTCCATCTGTTGAAGAGACCATGGTGGAAGCACCCCGTCAAATGAGCCGTGTACTTGGGGCAGAAGCGTCTGTGGTTCATCACATGATTATTCGTCACTCACTCTTTACGGGCGAGCAGATGTTGATTCTTGGCGTGCGCAAACCACCTGCAGACTTGAAGAAACTCACGACGGCATTATTTAGTCCATCGATAGTGTCACTTGGGATAACGGTTCAGGAAAACCCCACAGGACCCGTATGGGGAGATAAGGTGGACATCATTGCCGGCAAAGCGAATCTAATGGAGCGACTCGGCAAGCTTGATTTTCTCATTTCGCCGCGTTCTTTTTTTCAGGTGAATACCAAGCAGGCTGACGTTCTCACAGAACTCGCGCGGAACAGCTGTGCCCTGAGGGGCGACGAAGTTGTCCTCGACGCATACTGTGGAACCGGTACGTTTAGCCTAACCATCGCAAATAGCGTGAAGGAGATTGTGGGTATTGAGGCCGTAGCCCCTGCTGTTGAGGACGCACGTGCAAACGCCAAACAAAATAGTATCGACAATGCACGCTTCGAAGTTGGGATTGTTGAGCATGTGTTACCTCGCTGGGTCGAGCAAGGGACGCGGTTTGACGTTGCCGTGTTGGATCCACCACGAAAAGGCTGTCATCCCGACGTCTTAAGGGCTTTGGTCGACGCAGGCATTCCGCGCATCGTGTATGTTTCATGCAATCCGGCAACGCTAGCCCGTGATGTTCGCATCTTAGCAGACGCAGGTTACCGGCCTGGCGCATTTCAACCTGTGGATATGTTTCCGCAGACGAGTCATGTGGAGTGTGTAATATTGATGACTCGAAAACAAAAAATAGAGATGTGACAGCATTGCATAGAAATAGCGTCCTTTGAGGCGTTTTTTCTTTGCGGTCAAGCGAGCACTGAAGAATGTTTTTGGCATCTTTTACTTCTGCAAAGTTAATAAATTGACAGGAGAAAGGTCGCTGAATGTCGAATTGTGCTGGGAAGATCAATGTGTCTTAACCAACGTGGCAATCTGATTTCTCGATTTACCAATCTACGGGGTAACCCTCTAAATGATATGACTCTCTCGTGACACCTAGTACAACGATTCAAACAGTTGAATGTTTTACAAGATAAGCTTACGCGTGACTTGTTCACAACACCGAATCGTTGTGAGAATAATCACTCCAAGCCGCTTGGCAAGTATCTAGATTAAGGGTTACTGTATTCGAAAAGGAACATCCAAAGAAAGATATTATTGCAGGGATGAGCTGCTTGTAGTAATTGGAGGAGTTGGAGCATGGCTGACAATAGAAAAGAACAAGAGAGAGCGGAATTGCATCGCACTATATGGAATATTGCAACCGACCTACGCGGAAGTGTCGATGGTTGGGACTTTAAACAATATGTTTTGGGTATGCTTTTCTATCGTTACATATCAGAGAATTTAACTTACTACATCAACCAAGGCGAATTTGAAGCTGGAAATACTGAATTTGATTATGCGAAGCTCTCCGATGAACAAGCCGAGCAAGCCCGTGAGGATATGGTAGAAACCAAGGGCTTTTTCATTCTGCCCAGTGAATTGTTTGAAAACGTCCGTAAGCGTGCGGCCAAGGACGAAAACCTCAATGAAACCCTAGAACGTATATTCAAAAATATAGAGGCTACTGCGCAAGGCACCGACAGCGAAAAGAACTTCAAAGGCTTGTTCGATGACATTGACGTAAACAGCAACAAATTAGGCGGGACAGTTGCTCAACGTAATGACAAGCTTGTTAAGCTAATGAATGGCATTGCTAATATGAACCTAGGCGATTATAAGGATAACACGATAGATGCTTTTGGCGAAGCCTATGAATTTCTGATGGGTATGTATGCCTCCAATGCAGGAAAAAGCGGAGGCGAATACTTCACGCCTCAAGAAGTTTCAAAACTGCTAACACTCTTGGCTTTGGGAGGTAGAAAGCAAGTAAACAAGGTATACGATCCAGCCTGTGGTTCAGGGTCGCTGCTGTTAAAATCCACACAGATTATTGGTAAACATAATGTGCGCCTTGGATTTTACGGGCAAGAAATCAACATCACTACTTATAACTTGTGCCGGATCAACATGTTTTTGCATGATATTGATTACGACAAATTTGATATAGGTCATGGCGATACCTTGACTGATCCGCTTCATTGGGACGATGAACCGTTTGAAGTGATTGTTTCCAATCCGCCATATTCAATCAAATGGGCAGGAGACGAGGACCCACTGCTCATCAACGATCCACGCTTTTCTCCTGCGGGAGTGCTTGCGCCGAGATCCAAAGCTGACCTTGCGTTCATTATGCATAGCCTTTCGTGGCTTGCTACCAACGGCACGGCGGCAATTGTCTGCTTTCCGGGCATACTTTATCGTGGCGGCGCAGAGAAAAAGATTCGGCAGTATCTGATTGATAATAATTTTATTGACTGTATTATTCAATTGCCGAATAATTTGTTTTTTGGTACGAGCATTGCCACTTGCATTATGGTGTTAAAAAAGTCCAAATCTGAAAACTCAACACTCTTCATTGATGCTAGGGACGAATTCGTCAAAATAACAAATAACAACAAGCTGACGGAAGACAATATTCAACGGATACTTGATGCTTATACTGTCCGTGACACAGTCCAGTACTTCAGCCAACTCGTACCCAACGCCAAAATTGTTGAACAGGATTATAATCTTTCCGTATCAACCTATCTGCAGCAGGAGGATAAACGGGAAGTCGTTAATATTAATGCTCTCAATGCAGAGATTGAACGCATAGTCGCAAAAGAAGACGCACTGCGCCGGGAGATTAATGCGATTGTCGCGGAAATCGAGGGGGCATAGTAATGCGGTTATCTGATGTATTGTCTAAGCAGCCTACACTTGAGTTTAAACAAGTTGAGGGGTTTCTTGGCGAGAAAGATCTTGGAGCGGGTAAGCAAAGAAAAATACAAGTAGGCAAAATTGCTTTAAATTATTATTGTAGGAATTGCACGGATGTGCGTACATTTTCTTCAGGGCAGGAAATTTTTTGTATAGGAGTAAACGAACATCTCGTCAGCATAGATTGTGTTCTCAATTGCCATTGCGGTGCATCAGTGCAAATATGGTTTCTGGTGGATTGTGATGGATATATAAGTGGGCGCGCACCTGAAATTCGCATATTGAAGCGAAGTGAAAAATTATCACCTGAAGTGTCGTTAGATAAGGAGCGATACGGTGGGATATCCGAGCTTTTAGAAAAATCCCAGCGTGCTCACCGTGATAGGCTCGGCGCAGGGGCTATGGTATATTTACGCAAGATTTTTGAACAGATTACTATACAAACAGCAAAAGCAGCGGGAATACCTTCTTCCTCAAACAAAGGTAAGCGGAAACCATTTAAGGCTTTACTCGAAGAAGTCGATGAGCGATGTTCGATTATCCCACGAGAATTCTCTAAAAATGGGTACAGGTTATTCCGTGAACTTAGCGACATTGTGCATGGTGAATATAACGAGGAATTGGCCTTGTTAAAATACGAATCATTACACAGGCTTATTATTGGAATTCTTGATAACGTAAAAAACAACAGTGAACTAATGCATGCGATTGGTTCATTGGGTTGGAATGAGGGAATTGGTCACGATGAGTAAGCTTGATCGCTTGATAGCTGAGCTTTGCCCGGATGGCGTTGAGTATAAAACTCTAGGGGATGTGTGTCTAGCGACATCTAACATTTCATGGGCAAATGCAAAAGGAACATATCAATACATCGATTTGACTTCTGTTGATAGAGATACACATAAAATCAACGATACGACAACTATAACCTCAGACAACGCTCCAAGCAGGGCGCAAAAGATCGTAGCCACTGAAGACATAATCTTTGGTACTACACGTCCAACCTTGAAACGCTATTGCGTTATTCCTTCGGAATATGACGGTCAAATTTGCAGTACAGGGTATTGCGTCTTACGTGCAAACAAAACAGTTGCACTTCCAAAATTTCTTTATTATGTTATCGGTACGTCTTCTTTTGATGACTATGTTGAGGCAAATCAGCGAGGTTCTGCATATCCAACGATAAGCGATGGAGATGTAAAGAAATTCGTGTTCCCTCTCCCTCCTCTTGCCGTACAGTATGCAATTGCCTGCATCCTTGATAATTTCACAGAGCTTACAGCAGAGCTTACAGCAGAGCTTACAGCAGAGCTTACAGCGAGAAAAAAGCAATATGAGTATTATCGGAACGAACTACTGACTTTCGGCGACGATTTAGAATGGTCAAAGTTAAACGAAGTCGGTATTATGAAGCGAGGAACCTACATTACAAAAAAGAACACTGTTCCAGGAAATATTCCTGTTATTCTTGGAGGGCAGGAGCCAGCATATTATTGTGATACATCAAATCATGACGGTGAAGCAATCGTTATTTCACGAAGTGGCGCTTATGCGGGCTTTGTTTCATTTTGGAATCAACCGATTTTTGTGACTGATGGTTTCATTCTTGAAACGAAAGATAGGTTAATAATGAGATATCTCTATCATTACCTCAAAAATATGCAAGACTCTCTGCACGAGATGAAACGTGGCGGTGGAGTACCGCACGTTCGTGGGAATGAGATAATGGAGATAAAGATTCCCCTTCCTCCGCTTGAAGAACAAGCCCGCATTGTCGCTATCCTCGATAAATTTGATGCGCTGACCACCGACATTTCCGTTGGTCTGCCTATCGAAATCGAAGCGAGGAAGAAACAATACGAGTATTACAGAGACATGTTGCTCACTTTTAAGGAGGTGGGGGCGTGAATAAATACAACATCGTTGCATCTGACAATGAATCAACCGTTGTAGCAGAGTATACGCCTCCCACCCGAAGAGAGGACTCCTATCAATCTGAGGAGGCGTTGGAGCAGGATTTTATCAGGCGCCTCCAGAGTCAGGGCTACGAGTATATCAATGTGACCGATGAAGCAGGGTTGATTGCCAATCTGCGCCGCCAGTTGGAGACGTTGAATGACTATTCGTTCACCGATACAGAATGGGATTGGTTCTTCCGGAAGTGCGTCGCCGTGGCAAATGATGGCATCATAGAAAAAACCCGCCGCATTCAGGATGACCATGTGCAAATCCTGAAAAAGGACGATGGCACAACTAAGAACATCTACCTGATCGATAAAAAGAACATTCACAACAACCGCTTGCAAGTGCTAAACCAATACGAAGAGGCGGGCGGTGCTCACGAAACCCGCTACGATGTAACGATGCTGGTCAACGGTCTGCCTCTGATACATATCGAACTAAAGCGGCGTGGCGTGGCGATACGCGAGGCGTTCAATCAAGTCAAACGCTATCAGCGGGACAGCTTTTGGGCGGCATCCGGCTTATTTGAATATGTACAGATTTTCGTAATCAGCAACGGGACGCATACCAAGTATTATAGTAATACCACCCGCAGCCAGCACGTCAAGGAGAGAAGTGGGGACGAGCGGAAAAGCCGTAAGAAGACCAGTCATAGCTTTGAGTTTACAAGTTATTGGGCAGACGGGACAAACAGGATCATTGCTGACCTGACTGATTTTACCACGACCTTTTTTGCCAAGCACACAATACTTAATATACTCACGCGTTACTGTGTGTTCACTTCAGAGGAACTGCTGCTTGTTATGCGCCCTTATCAGATAGCGGCAACAGAGAGAATTTTAAATCGAATTGAAATCGCGACCAACTATAAGAAATATGGCACCGTAGAGGGCGGCGGTTACATCTGGCACACGACAGGTAGCGGCAAAACTCTGACCAGCTTCAAGACAGCACAACTTGCTAGTAGTCTGCCCTATATCGACAAGGTACTGTTCGTAGTCGACCGCAAAGACCTCGACTATCAAACTATGAAGGAATACGATCGCTTTGAGAAAGGCGCGGCGAACAGTAATAGCTCAACAAAGGTATTGCAAAAACAGTTGGAGAGCGAAACAACGAGAATTATCATTACGACCATTCAAAAGCTTGATAAATTTATTGGGAATAATAAAACTCACGACGTTTTTAAGAAGCATATAGTAATTATATTCGACGAATGCCATCGTTCACAATTTGGAGATATGCATCGACGGATAACTAAGTCATTCCATTTCTACTATATATTCGGGTTTACTGGCACACCCATTTTTGCCGCTAATTCAAGTTCTGGTGGCGTTCCATTGTTTAAAACAACACCACAGACTTTTGGAGATAGACTCCATACATACACAATTGTTGATGCCATTAATGATGGCAACGTTTTACCTTTTCGCATAGACTATGTAAATACTGTAAAGATGGCATCTGATGTCAATGATGCGCAGGTTCGTGCTATTGATATTGAGAGAGCTTTATCCGCTCCTGAGCGTGTAAGTGAGATTGTTAACTATATACTCGAACACTTCAATCAGAAAACGAAGCGCAATGAAAGTCGCTCCTTTTACGAACATCGGGTTATTCAGAATGTAGAGGATATGGCCGCGTCCAAAAATAACACCGTTCACGAAAGAAAAATCAGTACACGGGTAAATGGCTTCAACTCAATCTTTGCCGTTGCATCTATCCCTATGGCAATGAAGTACTATAATGAATTTAAAAATCAAATTAAGAAAACTGGTAAAATTCTTACCATCGCCACTATTTTTAGTTACACGCCTAACGAAGAAGATCCTGACGAGGACTTTGATAATGATAGACTGGATAAATCCAGTCGTGATTTTCTTCAATCAGCAATCGCCGATTATAATGCAACTTTTAACGTCAATTATGACACATCATCGGACAAATTCCAGAATTATTATAAAGACCTATCACTTCGAGTAAAAAACCGAGAGATTGACTTGCTTATCGTAGTCAATATGTTCCTCACGGGTTTTGATGCAACTACCTTAAACACATTATGGGTGGACAAGAATCTTCGCCAGCACGGATTGATTCAGGCATTCAGTCGAACTAATCGCATCTTGAATAGCGTGAAAACTTTCGGGAATATTATATGCTTCCGTGATCTGAAGCAAGCTACGGATGACGCAATTGCTCTTTTTGGTGACAAAGAAGCTGGTAGCATCGTTCTACTAAAAACTTATGAAGATTATTATAAAGGATACGAGGAAAAAGGCGAACACGTGTTGGGTTATGTCGAACTCATACAATTGCTGATATCTTCCTATCCGTTAGGTGTCGCCATCATTGGTGAAGGGGCGCAGAAGGATTTCATTCGCCTTTTTAGTGCAATTCTGAGACTCAAAAACATCCTCACTGCTTTTGATAACTTTTCTGGGGATGAGATACTTTCAGAGCGTGACTTCCAAGACTACCAGAGTATTTACCTTGATTTGTATCAGACATTCAGAAAAAGAACGGGTGCGGAAAAAGAGAATATTAACGATGATATCGTTTTTGAAATTGAGCTTATTAAGCAAATTGAAGTTAATATGGACTATATTCTCATGCTAGTGGCCAAATATCACGAATCAAATTGCGCTGACAAAAGTATCCTTGTTGATATTCAAAAGGGAGTCGATTCAAGCATTGAACTTCGGGGGAAAAAAGCGCTTATCGAGGCTTTTATTGCTCGTATTAACACAGATAGCAATGTGGACAAGGATTGGGGAACTTTTGTTCTCGCCCAGAAGGAAGCGGATCTGACTGCGCTCATCGAAGAGGAAGGGCTAAAGCCCGAGGAAACACGCCGATTCATCGATTATGCTTTTCACGATGGTGCGCTTAAAACCACAGGAACAGATATCGATAAAATCTTACCACCAGTTTCACGGTTCTCTCGCGGAAGTAATCGCCCTGAGAAGAAGCAGGGTGTTATCGAAAAATTACTGGAGTTTTTTGAAAAATTTTCTGGACTGGTTGGGTAATTACGCAACAAGTAGCAATTGCCGTGATTTGTCTCCATGGCGTACAGGGTCCCCCTTCTAGACGGTGGATGGAACTGAGACGGTGCTATTTGTAAATTATCGTATTGATGAGGGAGTATCTCTGCTTTGCTCGGATGGTAGATCAATCAATTGGCTTCTATAACCTGCTGTTTCTTAAAAATGTGATCCCATGCCTCGATTTAACCTATGGCAGGTCTAATAATGATACAAGCGAGAGTTGAATTTCAATCGTCTTCTGTTATTTACCTTCAGTGGTGTAATTGTGTCCCATCTAAGAGGAGCCAGGCTTCATCGACATTTGTGGGTGTAATGCGCGTGCAATGTCGTTCAGGATTCATCCGGGGTAACAAATTTAGACTTAGAAGAATCCCGACGGATGCTTTGTGACCGCCACGCACCTGCGTCATATTTTCAGGCGTTCAAAGAGACAAAACCCCGTCAATTTCAGTGAGTCGATCGAAACCTGCCGAGCCAGAGGCTTCAAAACCGCATGAAACCAGCTTTTCTTTTCCGGTAATTTCGGGCAAAGTCCATGCCCGAAATTAGCAACGGTAGGTTTGTAGAGTCACTTACCGTTCCTGGGGACTACCATGAATGAGATGTCACTGGGGAGGTGTCCTGGATATAAATTATATTTTCGGAGCCGCTGAGAGTGAAGCCCACCTGCTTAATGTGTTTACAAAAGGCAGGGAAATTGTTACTTACAACTTTAGAAACCAAACCCTACCAACCAAGCACGACTGCCCGCAGAGTTGTTAAAGATAAATAACTGAGTATTCTGTGTTTAATTTAAAGAGACGATCTACACGGCAAAGACTTTCAATTCAAATTAACATATGTTTACATTGTTTATAGATAAAGCATAATAACGATCGCGGAGGTGGAACATAATTTGAATTTCAAATGCATGCTCGTCAGAACTTCCTTTGTGGCTTCAGTTCTAGCATCGGTTTTACCTACTACTTCAGTGGCGATGGCGGCAGTTAATCCGGTAGCAGCATCCACCATGAGCAAGATGGTAATTGATTTAGATGGTCAACAAGTGGCAGCTCCATACGGATTAGCCGCAATTGACCCTAGTTCAGGTCAACAAACAACTTTTATGCCGATCTATTATGTCATGCAAGCGTTGAAAAATGGTCTTAGTATTCAGAGTACTTGGGACGGGAACAACTGGAATTTGACTTTGCCATCGGGTATGAGCCCTTCGGTGACTTTGAAGGCGATGTCGGCTCCGACTAACGCCTTTAAGAGTGTTTTTATCAATAATGTGCGAGTTGCGACCGTTCCATCAGTAAATGCAAAGGATCCTACTAGTGGACAAGTTACTACCTATGTCCCTATTTGGTACATCATCCAGATCCTAAAGGACGTGAATGTGCAATCAAATTGGAATGGTACGTCGTGGGTGATGGGCCCATCCACGTCAAACTCTGCCTCGACTTCATCAGTGGACAACTGGTCCGTACAATTCAAGGGGAACTCGTTGGTGTGGGGGCAGCTGCCTAACGCGAAATATTACACTGTAACAGTGGAGCGAGACAATGGGATTGACGTTACGAAGCTCTATCAGGCAAATACCAAAGCTGTGAGTTTCAATCTACTCGGAAATTCTAAAATTAGCCAATCCGGATATTATGATGTATCGGTTACGGCGACATTTAGTGGGAATGGACAAGCGTCTGTTAGTACAGCCTCTATGGGGACACAAGACTACCCATATGAGGTCACGAACGGTAAGGTAGTTCAGGGGGTAACGAATC
The DNA here is from genome assembly GCA_017298655.1 of Alicyclobacillus curvatus. Lineage (GTDB taxonomy): Bacteria > Bacillota > Bacilli > Alicyclobacillales > Alicyclobacillaceae > Alicyclobacillus_B > Alicyclobacillus_B curvatus. The sequence continues at coordinate 3,001,067 of CP071184.1, read as the reverse complement.
CGATACAAAATGAAGTAGACAACACAACAAATTGGAATCCCCAATTCAAAGGGAACTCAGTAGTGTGGAATAAGTTAAAGTATGTTCAATATTACGATGTAACTATTAGCGACAATAATGGTGATCAATTGCTTTACGAAAAGACTCAAGCATTAAGTTTTAATTTACTTAGCAAAACCTCCATAAGTAAGCCAGGAAACTATGAAGTAGATGTGAGCGTCGCATTTGTTAATGGCAGCGGGATAACGGCACCAATGTATTATGAAATAAAGAAAGGTGCCAGTTCCGGTGTTACTGTTGAACCTGCCCCTAATCCATGGAGCAGTGCTTGGAATTGACTTTGTGTAGGCGTTTTGTCCCGAGAGTGGTTTCACTAATACCAAGTCATGAGCCCATACACTAGGAAAACGTTTGAGAAGATCGCAAATACGAAGTGGCTGATTCCGTTCATAGTGCCCGATTTGCTCCAATCGAAGCAATGGCGTCTTCGAATGGAAGTCTTAAAATGCCCGGGGCCACGTGCATCGGGCATTTGTTATGCGGGTGGTCGGCCATGGGCGTTGTCAGTACGCGACCCCACGCTTCACATGAAACGTTGAGTGAAGCACACAAAAGGGAGATCCAGTGATTGTCAATAATTTTTGCCCCCCGAAAGCACGAACCGCATTCCAAGACAACACCATCGTTAACACCTCTTTCGCATCCCATGACCATCAGTCAGCACCGGCTGCCAAGAACAAGGGTCTCAAGAAGTCCTATGTGTAGCCTGCAGTCGACACAATAGGATTCTTCAATCACCCTCAACTCTTTACAGGATGTAAGTGTCGCAGACATTTGCAGTGTACTACGCACCGGGCCAACTTCTTTATTCGGACAAAACTGGTCTCGACCCTCTGTGTTCACCCAGTTCGCTAGACCCCCCCGAACACAGAACCCCAGCCCATGCGTCAATTAAGCATAGTACGTGTGGCAGAATCACGATGGTCTTTCGTACCCTACTCTAATCTCTTTCGTCTTTAAAGATAAGTAATTTTCAAGATTCACAACAAATATCCTACACGTTGTCGACGGGCTAACGTAAGGTCATTATGCTGAAATTGCATCAAAATCATGGATGGGGTGATAGTGTTGGAACCCGAGTACAAAATCGACTGCGGCACACACAATGTCAGCGTCCTTCCCGTTGTAAAAGACCTTCGACTACCACTAGTGGCGACAGAATACATTGTCGAAGTGTATGCGAAGGATCTGAATTCCCCTCATGTTATCGTCGATTACGTAGACACCTATGAGAACGGTCTTGAAATGGCATACAACTTCGTACAGTGCTACGAACAGGCATCGAAAATGGGATTTACCTTGGAACTTGACTATTTTAAACATCCGAGCGGTAGAGCCATTCATGTCTCGGAAGCGGCAGATTCAAACCCAAGGATCGTGAGTCGATTTCACCGCCAACTGATTCGAAGTATTCCGAACTGACTAGCGAAAATAAAAGTTAAATGCAGGGGACTGGACGTTAGCAGGTTAATAACGTTGCGTAGTACACGAAGCATAGTCCCCTGCCGTCAACTAGCAATTTATGGTATGTAGGGTGTGCTGGAATTTATAATGTCTAATCTGCATTACCATGCATGATAATCGATTTCAGATATCTGTTCTTCAAGTGATGCTGGGATTTCAAAGTTAATCCATAAATATTCACTGTTCTTTCGCTTGGATGCGCCGCTTGAAGACACACATACATCTTTGAGGAACAATTTGTTCCATCCCGCTTCTTCAAGATTGGTGTAATATCGATTATCGTAACCTGATAGAGCGACTTTGACGTGGGTTCCCAGTAGTACATTCACCAATCGTTCGTGATCCCTGTGTGTCCAGGACCGTTCACCATAATGATTGGATAAGATCATTTCCTCAGGGACATAGGGTGGGTCAATATATACAAACGCATCAGTATGTTCTTGAACAGTGTCCAGTAGTTCAAAGACGTCACCGTGGGTCACCTCGACCTCCGCCAGTGTCGGGTAAAACAAATCTAGTTCTCGAACTCGGTTAAAATAGGAACGGAGCCTGTTTTTATTCTCCACTCGGGAATGGTCAAACGTCACACAATCCGACGCCCGTGACATCATGGCGACAGCAAAGGCGCACGCTGCACCTTCCACCATATTCATCTCGAACGCATTCCGACCCTGTGCCATCATATGACGTTCGAAATTCCGGGCCTGCTTTGCATGATCGAACGCTTCCTCGGAGCACCCCCAGTTTTCGACCATGGTCTGCAAATCATACAGATATCGTTGATCCCCTATACAGGCAAATAGTTTACATAGCCCAAGGTCTACCTCATTGTAGATCCGACGCTCAAAGATCGTCGACGGCAGATTGAGCAACATCCGTGCGCCACCACCACAGGCTTCATAGTAGGTGCTGAGGCCATATGCTTCTGCCGCATAAGAGATGACCGGAACAATATTTTCGATAACTTGAAATTTACCACCTATGTAGCTAATGACGCTTCGGGGGTGTCCGTTTAGGGGCCGTGACTTTTTAGGCATCCTGTGCAGTCCCGTCCCCCTTGAATACGTAGAACCGTTTGACTTCCTTTGAGTACAAATTCGGTCTGATGGGCTCTTGGAGTCGCGGACCACGATTTCGTTTAAGTAGGTACCCGTTGGCCAAGAAGCCTCGTGTGATTTCCATAAACCTTATACTTTTCGTTGAACCTTCATCCAGGTTGAGAATTTCCAATAGTGCTTCTGTAGTAATGGCAAGGGCACCATGGCCATACTTTGTGATGTATTGGTCCGTGTCGAGTACTACACCGGAGCTGACTCGATGTTTATACAAATTGGAGGAGACGCTAGGAAAGGCATCTGGATCACTTTGAACGGCTTCCATGACCAGTTCAAAAAGTTCCAGACTTTCATCGGACCCTGCTTTGCCTTCCATGACGGATAATAAGTTAGGAACCCGCTTGAATATACCATTGATTTTCAGTTGTTTAATATATTCAATAGTTTTATGTAATTCACTTTTTTCAATACTCCCGAAGACATTTAATTCACGCAGGTATTCATCGAAGTGCTCTCTAAGATCAATGACCAAGTAACACCTTGAGGCGTGTCCCTCTAACTTGGTTGTAAAATTCACAGAATACGTACACTCGGTGTAGTTTGGATGTTTTCCATAGAATAGCTCAATATCCCATAGCGTAGCGACTGGATTTACAATTTCTGACGTTTTCTTACTGTCGGTATGTATGTTTTCTTTTACTAAATGCAACATTATTTACCTCCAAAGTAATATTATGGTTTTCAAACGGGTTGTCGGCCGAGACGAACGAGAATTCTTAGGTTGATTGTAGCAAATGGTCATGCGGTTGAAAACCTTCCGAGTGGTTTGTTGTGCCTATATATGTGCTTCTAAAACCTTCGAAATAGCTGTGTGGCCATCAAAGCCTTCAATGCCTACGGTGAGGGGATTCGTGCATAAATTTTTATTTGTGGGTGGACACGCAGGATTTTTATCATTTTTCGCTAGAGCCTATTCATATGAAGTGACGGAAATCAGGATCACGGCGAAGTAGGTACCTTGATAATATGGCATTTGTACTGTTGACGAGAATCCTGAACCCAATCGCAGACCTTATGTAGGTTTGGCACTCTGGTTGTTTTTGTTTTGGCGAATAGTATCGTGCAGTTGTTAATTGTGGGTGGCACGGAACAATCCCGTTGGTTTCTGACTAGTTACAACACGCCCAGCCGGTGCATATCCAAATATCTGTCTCGCACGGCTGTTGATTTAACAGACATATATTTAGAGGCTACTTATGTTGTCTGTGGTCGCCGCTGGTGGCCCGAGGACAAACATCGAAAGGATGGTAATGGCATGACGAGGTTTTTGGGACCTATGACGATGAGGGCGTTGCTAGCTCTGGGGGTGGATGCGCATAGGAAGGAGGCACTATTGCGTTTTCTGGCTGCCGAGGAGGACGGGGATACGCTGGAGGCACTGTTGTGTGTCCGTGATGAGGAGGTCGATGACAACTGGGGACCTTGGACTTTTTTAACGAACGATTCGCGTTCAGATATTGAGGTTGCATTTGATGAGCTCAATCCCAAGCGGAAAGCAGCGGTTCTATTGTGGCGGAGCAAGCGCTTGGTTGTTTCGGGATGGAGGACTGACGGAGTGGTTACTGACAGTGTTTACGCCGCAGATTATGAAGAGTTCACAGTGCTAGTGAAATTCAGTACTGGTGAGGTGTACTTCTTCGATCAAACGGAGTTTAAGTTGGTTGCACGTGGGAGACGGATCTATTTAGTTAAACGTGAACCTACCGACAAAGAGACACCGGTGGAGATGTTAGTGTACGACGGGACATCGGGCATTTTTTTAGGTGGTCGGGATATGTGGTTGCGCAAGAGTAACGCGAAACCTGGGAAGAGATCAGATATGGGTATTCAGTGGTCCTTGAAAAAGGGCATTGGGCCGATCCTTCTCAAGCACGCTCATATTATTGCTGTGTTGTATTTTGGGCTTGAGGCGCTTGAGGCTTTTGGTGAAATGGGCACACGTCTAGTCATCAATCACCGCAATCTGGACCCTACTGACAACCGAATTGTAAATCTGGAGTTAGTGACGCGGAAGGTGAATTCTCGTCACGGGGTTGTGATGGGTAATGTGTTTTTGGACCACGTGCGAATTGCCTGCGAGATGATTAACGAGTGTCTTGGAGCTGCCGAGGCCGAGGAAGACTTTGGCACTGAGGAAGATGGCGATGGGGTGGATGTGGACACACTCTAGGCTGGGGTAGCGCTTATGAGTGACCTATTGGTTCCGCGACACTAGATCATGTGGTTACCCGTGCGTTGCTTAAATGGAAACAACTGGCACAATTGCAGCCTGTGTACTGAGACATTTCTGTCGGTACTCAGGCTGCTTGTTTTGGCAAGCGTTTTATCGTTTAGGGGGTTGCCGTGGTCAGTTGAAACTGTATTACTTCGAATGGCGTCTTCCAATAATTCGCTCGTTCTTGCCACGGTTCTATTTCTTCAATGCTGGAAGCTGCCCCGTGGCGGGGTTTCGCTTCAAATTAAAGGTGTCCAGAAATGAATGGGTCGTTTTTTCGGACTTCGGCACGACGATTTTTCGCACTCTCAGTAAATGTAACTATAAGGTTTGGCCTGTGCCGATACTGCTATTTTTAGGTCAGTTCTTATAAATGTTGACCAGTGATGGAGGTGTTCAACGTGCTGATTTTCAAAGAGATAGAGGAACTTTTCAATCAGGTGAAAGAGCGCAGAATCACATTATTAGATTTAGAAGGGGACGCGAGATTAGACGAGCAGCGTCTGGAGCTACTCATGGGTCTAGCAGGGTTTATCAACGAATTCTCTTGGCTCAAACATCGGGCGCTTGTAGCCAAGGTGAAGACATTTTTGAGGAGTCACTATAGCTATGAAGGTGTTGCGAAGGAGCATGGAATGACTGTCAAAAGTGCCCACAAGTGCATCTCGTACGCGAATGCTCAACTCCGAGATCGTACAGGCGGTGTACTGGAGTTGATTAAGGTGGGTAATGTCACGGCAGCAAAGAGGGAGTTGGCTGTACTCAATGGGGTCGTAGATACTTCATCTTTCTTTGTTAAGGATATCACCGATAGATTTCACCCGGCCAAGGATGCTGGCGTTGTCTTGGGGGAGGACTCTCGCCGGGAGTTAACCTTTTTGAGCTTATACAGTAGGAAGAGTTTTGAAGGTGCCGTCGCTCGGCTAGATGAGCGGACGGTGCGACATATCCTGTACATTTTGATGTCGACAGATGTTACCTACCTCCGAGAGAAGGAATCTCTGTGGCAGTGCTTAGTTGATGGGAGTAGGAGCATCGATGACTTTATCCATGCGCAAAATGAGAACTTTCTCTGGGGTCGGGTGAGTGACAGTCATGGCGCGAGTTAGTAAGTGCCGATTTTCGAGGTTGCTTGGTGACGCTGGGTCAGCAAATTCTCATGTTCGCGTGGAGGGGTATGGTCAATCGGGGCAGTTGTGATTTCACGTCCCCTTAGTTCGGCGGTGATTTGGTCAGCCAGTTCAACCTTAGGCGCACTCTTACAGGATTTTTTGACCCGTTGGGGATAAGCCTAGAGTTTTTTCTACATTGGGTAATCGCGAAAGGAGGGATGGGGGTTGTTGGTGTTCAGGGTACTTCAGGACGAATTGGAAGAAGCAATGCAGCGGGCTACTCTGTCGGAGTATGATAACTCAGTTTTCATGGCTGAGGACTGGGTCGAGTTGCTGGAAAGGATGGTGTCTTGGGTAGAGAGCTGTACTTGGCTGCCAAAGAGCCCGCACAAACGTGAGTTAAGGGCGTTCTTGCAGGCCGGATGTTCCTACCGGAAGGCGGCCCAAAAGTGCAAAGTCTCTGAACAGTGGCTTTATAGCGTAGTAGACCGGGCTTCTTCAATTTTGGAACAGCGCTTCTACGGTGTGTTGAAGGCGTTAAGGCAACGAAATATCAAAGCCGCCGAGCATGAGTTTCGGAAGGCAACTGGTGAGTTTCCAAACCTATTTGAGAGTGTGATTAGGAACATTTATCAACCTGTGCAGCATGAAAGCGTGGAGCTAAATTCGTGCTCAGACGAACTTGATTTTCTGCAGTGGGTAATGGGCCTGGAGGACGATATGGTGGGTCTTGACCGCAGTAGAATAGAGCACCTGCTTTACATCCTTTTTGAAGGTGATCCGCGTTATCGAGTTGCAAGGGAGTATTTGACCCAATGTGTGGAAGGGAATTGGGGCGTCGACGAGACGGTGGAATTGTTGACTAAGTACGAAGCGTCGACGCGTCCAATCTTAGCCGAGGGGGAGGACTAAGCCTATGGTGCAACTATCTCAATTCAAGTACCGTTCTGGCGAGGTAGATCTTAACGCTCTTTGCATTGCAAACGAATTGCATGCCTTCCTGCAGAACAGAGGTAGGGGTAAGTCACCGTCCTTGATCACATTCAACAATTCCCTTCCGGTGCTTGGAAGGGTTGACGTGAGTGAAATTTCACTTGACGGGGTACCAGTGGATACTTGGATTGTGAGGGCTCAGAAGTCATTTTTGCAGGATATGGGGATTCATATTGCAGGGGATGACATTCGACGGCTACGCGAGGCCTTGATTTCGTCCTACCTACTACACTCTGGTGTATGTGTGGCATCATCCAAAACTCAACGTGGGGCATCATACGTTCTAGTCACTAAGAATCCAGTGATTGCTTCGTCGTTACAACTTGCGCCTGCGGTTCGGAGGAAGGGGATGAATGCCTATGATACGCAGTTCGCAATTTCGTACGAGGAAATTAGAACCGGCTCGTTCAGTGCGGTCAGCCTGTCAGCAGATCTTGATGGAGTTCGTCTTGGCAAATTGAAAGTGAGTGCCCGTAGCGCCAGAGACCTAGTTCCTTACTACTCACTTCAGAATTTCGCAGCCAGTCTTATGAACATTCTTGGTAGGCGCAAAGTGTTGTTAACGTACCAAGATACTGATGGAGTTCAGAAGGAGCTATTGACTACGCTTATTAACGCGGCGGTGGCAGAGTGGAAAGGTACGACCATCGAAGGGGCCGAATCTATGAAGATAGCCGACTGGCGTGATCCGGCATCCTTAGGATACATGAGTCTTCCAAGTCTCTCAGAGCGCGGGCAGTTCGTATCCGTGCCTATTCTCGGAATCATAGGTATGCAACCAGCGAAAGGCGTTTAGGTATCAATGAGCAATTCAAGTGTAACCTTATCAACCTCCCCGCGCGTCCTAGGGGAGGATTTCTTTACGTGCTGTGTCCCATATTCCATCGAATACGGGGCGGGATGAAATTCTTTACAGGAGCTCCGGTTGGACGGTCTGTTTCCTTCCCGAAAATATTCCCGTTTTAAGTTTCCCAGTACCCCAGCTTTTTGCGGCTAGGTCATCTGAGATTTTCTCAATATCGGATGTTTTTGGGTCAGCAGTTTTTACACTCTATGACCTGTAAAACGGTCTCGATATTACTGATGGGATGTGGATGGATATGGGTGCAAAGACATGGGGTTATGTGAGGGTAAGTAAAGCTTCCGACCAGAGTCCAGATCGACAGTTGGACTTATTAATGCGGGAATATTGCATTCCACGGGAAGACATTTTCGTGGACAGGTACACCGGAACTAAGTTCGACAGACCTGCACTCAGTGAGTTGCAGAAAGTCTTACGAGAGGGCGACAAAATTGTGGTTGAGTCTTTGAGTCGGGTTTCTCGCAAGAGTTCGGACCTGTTCGCGTTGTTGGACACTTGGCATGAAAACGGGGTCAGTTTGAAATCTCACAAAGAAAATTTGGATTTGAGTAACTCTGCAACAGGACGACTTATGCTTGCTTTGTTTGCTGCACTTGCACAATTTGAGCGCGATAACCTAGTAGAAAGGACCCTGGAAGGGGTGGCTGCTGCAAGAGAAAGGGGCCGTGTTGGAGGGCGTCCGAAAACTGACAAGAAGGCTCTTGAAAAGGCATTAAAGTTGTATAGTGCCAAGACCCACTCCATTCGAGAGATATGTCAATTTACACATATTTCCAAAAGTGTGTTGTACCGCGAATTGCAGTGTCGCCGCGAGTTGGCTCAATCCGACGGTGATTCTGACGGCGCGGTAAGCGAAGAGTAATATCCGCCGATTAACATGTTAGATTTTTCGCCAGTTTAGTTCCAAGACGTGATTGGTAGTCCGTTTTGGTTGACTAAACTGGCGATTTTATGACTTTACGAGTGTGTACAGATGGAACTGGAGCGAGATCTAATGGGCTTAGTTGATCTGATTTAAGTCGGAGAGTTAGGCGGGGAGCTGTCTCACGAGTGAGACCAGTTAAATTCCAAAATCGGAATTTTGCTGTACCTCATTCGAAGGGGTGGCGAACGTGACCATCCATACCAACGAAGAAAGATGTCCTGTAAGCTCTAGTGTTACAAAGAATCAAAGTACTCAAGTACTTCGGGGTACTTCAGAACGAATTGTAAGGCGAGCATTTGTGGGCAGTCAGCCGTTACATGAGATTCTTGAGTCTCTATTCAGAAATCGGGTTGACAACATTATTTACCAGATGCATGAATACACACAAGCGAATTCTGTCACATCTCCTACTATTCAAACCGAGAGGGCGGATTTGTTATGAGATGTGCTGTCTATGCAAGGGTTAGTACGGACATGTTGGCACAAAAGGATAGTCTGGAAAACCAGCGTTCGTTCTTTGAACACTATATTATGCAAAAGGAGTGGAGGTTGCATGATATATACCCTGATGAAGGTATCTCAGGAACGAGTACCGCGAAACGCCTAGAATTGCAGCGGTTGATGAAGGATGCGGAAAGTAGGAAATTTGAAGTTGTCCTGGTCAAGTCACTGTCGCGTTGGGCGAGGGACACCGTGGATTCAATCACCCTAGTTCGTCGTCTTAAGAGCTATGGGATTTGCTTAATTACGGTAGATGATAATTACAATTCGTTTGACGACGTCAATGAGATGCGACTTCAAATGTATTCCATGTTTGCGCAGCAGGAAAGCGAGAGTGCTTCGGTTCGGGTGAAATTCGGAATTGCAGAAAGGTCGAGAAATGGAGTGTTTCATGGAACTCCGCCATATGGTTACGACAAGGTGGCAGGGAAGCTTGTTCCCAATCCTCAACACGCGCAGACTGTTCGTCTGATTTACCGACTTTATCTTTATGAAGGTTGGGGTTGGCAGAAAATCGCCAACTATTTAACCGACAAGAAAGTACCTTCACCAAGGAGGCTGATGGGAGCGAAAAATGCCGGACACGCCTGGCACGAAACAGCAGTGAAGATTATTCTCAGCAACAGGCACTATACAGGAGACTTAGTTCAAGGGCGCTCTAAGGTGGACAGAGGAAACAAATTGTTCAATCAGGAGCGAGGTTACAAGATGCGACAGCAGGTGGAAGAAAGCCGATGGATCATCGTTGAAGATGCACATACTGCAATCATCTCACGTGAAGAATTTACGGCTGTGCAGGAAAAACTCGCGAATAAAGCGCGAACGAAATTCCGTGGTCGTGGAAAAAAATCACTGTTTGCTCGTTTGGCTTTTTGCAGTGATTGTGGCAAAGGAATGAATTACAAAAATGACAGAGAAGGATACGTTTGCGCGACTTACCAAAAACGTGGGAGCAAGGCATGTGCCTCACATTTCATTCGCCATGACACTCTGAAGGAGATGGTTCTATCGGATTTGCGTGCTCTGTCAGAAAATGCACTGAATCAGGACTCTTTGTTGGAAGAATCTCTTCTCAAAGCACAGGTGAATTCGAATCAAGCCGCAACCGAATTGAGTCAAGTTCAAAATCGATCCCAACGACTTCAGCAGGAACAATTGGAGTTGGTTCGTGCTCTGACTCGCAATGTTATTGATGATGACACGTTCCAAATGAGCAATGCGGCACTGAAGGAGGAGCAAAACGCGTTAAAGGAGAGAGAGCGGATACTTGAGGGGATTGTAAGCCACCAGCAGGAAAACGAGTGTTTCGTTCAGAAATTCCGTGAGGAGATAAAGCGGTTTGTAGCGTTCCAGATTGACGATGAGGAAGTGCTTCGAGACGTACTGCATCGACTCATCGAGTGTATCGAAGTGAAGGATGGCAATGAAATTGTTATCCATTACAGCTTCGAAAATCCGTTGTCTTCGGGGGCCGAATGATGCCCCTTTTCATGTCAATATTAAGCATTCCACACATGTGGAGTGCGTCGTGTCGATAGAGAAAGTCGTATTGTAGCCCAATAACCTAATTTGGCTCTGTCGGGTGCCAATAACGAGCCCTGAACGCGCTATTGACCCTACTCAAAACACGTTCAAGTTGAAATAACGCGCTCGCAGCGCGTTATTAACTGAAACGGACCAAAATAGCGCGTTCACATGTCGTTATTGGCTTAATGAGCGAGCATAGCGCTTCCACAGCACGCTATTTTTTATCGGTACTATGGACTCAATCGGAAATAACGCGCTCAGGGCGCGTTATTGCAGTTACTGAGCAAAACCAACTTATGGGCACGTACTCTTACGCATCCACAACGCGTACGGGAATGCTGTTTTTATGTCAGGCCTTTGTTCCCCTGAGAATAATGTTGTACACCAGTTTTGAGCCCAAAGTCGAGCTGAGTAGACGTGGAATGAGGTCACGGCAGATCGGTCGCTTGCAGACTTAGCCACTGCCCCTTCTGACGGAGTGCAATCAGGTATGGATAACGCCAGAAAGAGAGCAATGGTACGAAAACACTCAGCAAGATTCCCGCTTCACTTAGACCTTGCACAGCAAAGGCTTTGCTGATGGGATTCACGGCTCGGTGTATTGCCATGAGATTGACGATGGCGATGACCACTATCATAAACAGTCCGATGATTGTGAGGGCTTTCATCGTTGACATGGAGCGCGGGGATTTCTTGTGAAGTTGCCATGTCCCTGCAAAGTCTCCGTCTTCAATCATGCAGATTAAATTCACTTTATCCATTCTGACGTTGACCATGGTTTTCGCACTGGACATACGTTGAATGGCAGGTATCCATATTGCGGTTACCAGAAACAGCCACGGAATGTCAAAGTGAAACCAGTTCGGTACTGCACCTTGGAATGTTGACAATCGGAATGTCCCTGTCAACGCCCACACGAGCAAACCGATTAAGACGAGGCAATACACAATGAAATATGAGATTTTTATATAAGAGTAAACACGTGCGTGTATCACTTCTAACACCCCCTCTCCATTACTCGTCATGACGGTTTGACTACCTTGGTCCACAGTACTTTCACCTTGCCACCATTTCCTTGGATGGCCATTATCACGAAACGCCAGTCTGAAGGGTTCACTGGATTTTCAGTACGGGCAACAAACCGTGCGGATGCTTTGTTTACATTCTGCACATTCACGACATTGAACCAGTTGTTTGGAACGTGGGTGGTCGATATCGGCTGTAATCCAAGGGATTTCAGGGCGGGGTTTTTGACGCTCAGATTAGCCATCCACCATACTGCCGATAAGAAACCAGATAGCTACAATAGCAATCTACCATGTATCAGGTAAACGAATTCGATGATAGCCCAGAGGATAATCCAGAGAGTCCCTGATATTTTTCGCTCAGTCTGATTCAGGTAGATGCCGAGTGCCAGGAAGTTGAAGAAAAAAGCGAAAATGCCCCATCCCCAGGGACTCTTGTTGTGATTCGGTGCGTCTGTAGCAATATAGACAATAATTGCGATGGAAATGATGAGTCCAATAATCATCCCTATCATCGATAGCTATCCTTTCAAATTGTGAGTCTGGAATCGTATAACTTAACCCCTGCTCGCGTTCTCCAAGGAAGCCGCTGAAGTTCCATGCGCTGTGATAATGGAGTTGATGGGACTCAGTGCTACGAGGATTCCAACGACGCAAGCAACTGTCCACAGCCAGGAGGTAGTTCGTCTCCGTAACACAGTTACACCGACGGCAATCACCAGACTGATGAACGCAGGAACCCGAGCGACGACGCCAGCAAAGCTGATGAATGAAAACAGCAGTAGCAGGATGGTCAGAATCCACAGTATGGTCAATAACATCGACCGATACATGTCATCACCTCAATCCCCTTTCGGTCCTATAGAGCCTAGTTCTTCAATTTCCACATAAGTCCAGTGTCTCCTGTTTATCCTATGCCGAAATTTGTTTGATGAAAACGGTTGTTGAGGAGTGTGTTTCTCGGTCGAGGGAGTTGCTGATTTAGCAGGCGTAGGGGGAGATGCATCCAATCTCAAATATGAAACCGGATGTCAGTGGAGGTATTGACATGCTTAACCGGCTCGAGGCCGAACACATGTGTCAGCATATCTGGCGCCTAGTCACCTGCGCCATGGACACATCCGACGGTAGGAATTTAAAGCATGGGTATCACGCTTGGATACCCTTCTGCTTACGCCTTTCGCGGACAGACGTAAATACATCTGCCCCCTGAGTCTCTGGGAGTTTTTTCTGGGGAATCTCTACAACTGGATAAGCCTTCTTTCCACACGAGCACCATACAGATGGGTACGTGCCTTCAGATATGTGGATTTGTCCGCACTCGCATTCATAGCGCGGTGCTCGAATCACTTGAACAATGGTCTTCTCGTCGGGAAGGTACAAATGCGTCAGCGTACCCGGAGACCAGTTGTTGGCGTGAACGCGAAGTTGTCCTGGCTCACGTGGGAATGTAACAGTAACGGTAATTCCATCAAAGTCCTTGCATTCTCTTGTTCCCCCAAATCGACGAATGACCTTTTTCCGTGATGTAGCTTCGACGATATAAACAAACGTTGTACCGGATTCGAATTGCCCCGAGATATCCCACCAACGCAGACGTTGTTTGCTCATATGATATGCTCCTTTGTTTCTTGGTATAAACTTAGACGTAACAATGCGCACAATCGTCTCAAGGATGTCGGAAGAAAATACTGGGTTGGTTGTCTAGGACAGCCGAAGAAGGTTGAGTGGAGATGGTTGTGACCAAGGTTCAAGCGCTAAATGTCAATGACGTGTACCCTTTAGTTCTTGAGAGTGAACAGGAAGGGTTTCGCTTTGTGAGGCGGTTTTACGACCAGTACAGCAATGGGGAAAATCGCTTTGACCGTGCTGGAGAAGCACTTTTCGCAGCTTACGAGTCAAATCAAGTGGTGGGCATATGCGGTCTAAATCGAGATCCGTATATACCATTTGGGAAAGTTGGCAGAGTCCGTAGGCTGTATGTGCATCCGAACCATAGGACATATGGTGTCGGAAGACAGTTGGTTTCTCACGTGGTGGCGGAAGCAACAAGATACTATGAAGTCTTGACACTTCGCACAGATAATCCCGTTGCCGACAAGTTTTACAAAGCGATTGGATTTTCCACGGATGTGACGTTTGAGCATGCCACCCATTTTCTCTCGCTGACTTCGGATGTCTGATTCATGCAATACGATATAAATCTACCAGACGATGAATGGCTCCTTTTGGCCTATAGATGTGCCAACTTATTGTGTTGTACACTTGACTATGAGCATGGTGGAGGGGGTTCCCGTCAACATGACCGTGACCAATCCAAGCGGGAACTCCTTCGTTCTCGAGACCAAACTGCATCCGCCGCAAATATATGCCAACACTCTTCCTCGAACCAGGTTACTTCACTTAATGGATGAACATCGAACATGTCGATTGATTGTGGTCACAGCACCGGCGGGATACGGAAAAAGTACATTCCTAACCATGTGGGGGAAACATGCCGCTACGATGGTTGCGTGGGTATCCCTCGACGAAATGGACAATGACCTCTCCCGTTTTTGGTCGACGGTCGTTGAGTCTGTAAAGACCATCGCAAAACGGGCCTTGCGCAGATCTGTGTCCATTTTGCATGTTGGCGGACCACTTGGAATGGACGCATTATTGTCTGCATTTATTACGGACTTGAAGCAGTATGAACAGGATATCACCATCATTCTTGATGACTATCACATGATTACCGATGTGTCGATTCACCATTCCGTAGAACACCTGATGAAACATCTGCCCCATCACGTCCATCTTGTGGTTGTCTCTCGCAAGTCGCTGCCGTTTTCGCTGGGACGCCTCCGCGCGCAAGGACAGGTAGCGGAAATCGGCACGAACGAGTTGAGATTTACTGCTGATGAAACCCGAGATTTTTACCGCAAAGTCATGCACATGGCTCTCCCCGACACAGTCATTAACGGTGTTGCCCGAGTTACCGAAGGCTGGGTTTCCGGTCTGCAATTGGCAACCATGGCCATGCAGGGGGAACAGGATTTATCAAACTTACTCTCCAAATTTGGTGGGGGGCATCGCCTCGTCGCTGACTTTCTAAACGAAGAGGTGCTGCTGGGGCTAACGGACGTTGTCCAGAACTTTCTGCTCGAGACTTCCATCTTAAATCGAATGAACGGGCCGCTTTGTGTTGCCTTAACGGGAGTGCAGGGGGCGCAAGAGATTCTGCGAGAACTCCATCTCACGAATTCGTTCGTCATAGCCCTTGATGAAGATCTCGTATGGTATCGCTATCATCACTTGTTTTCGGATTATCTCCGTCAACGGCTTGGAAAACAGGATGTTGCCCGTGTGCTCCATTTGCATCGCCGAGCCGCAGAATGGTTTCATTCCCAAGGGTTCATTGCAGAAGCCATTGAACACGCCATTCAAGCGGAAGATTTTACTTTTGCAGCTTATATTTTGGAAATCAACTGTGCCAAACTTCTTCATGCAGGTGAATTGATCACGTTGCTGCAATGGTTTGAGCGCATACCGGATTCTACCCTTGAACAGCACCCGCTAGCGAGGGTGTTACATGGTTGGGTGCTGACGCTCTTGCAACGTTTGGAACCGGCACTGCAGGTGGTTGCGAACGCACGCGAATCGTTGCCATCACAACCGCAAACTGTGGACGTACAAGAAATAGAACTGGAACTAGATGTATTGCGCGGCTACATCGCCATTTTACAGCGTGATACGAGCCTTGCTGTCGAATGTTTCACTTCTTCAGTTAGGAGATCTCCAAAATATAGTAGATTTTTCCTCAGGGGTGTAAACCTCAACACGGGCGAACCGTTTGTATTACCCAGCCGTTTGGGGATGCGTGGATATCTTAACAGTGTGTTTGAACTATATACGGCGCTGCGCCAACTATGGAAGCACAGCGGTTTATTGATTCTCGGCTATGGTTCGGCCGCATTGGGTGAATTGTATTATGAATGGAATCAATTTGACCATCTGAATTACTTTATACCAAGGGGATTGGACCTCGGAAAGACCGTGCAGGATGTTGGCATCCTTGTTCCGCTTTACCTGTTGCATGCAAAGTATCTACGCGCCCGCGGGATGCGAGTCGAGATGTGGGAAAGTGTGCGCGAACTCGAAGTGTGGCTGCAGAATTTCGCATTGGCAGGTCACTGGCAGGACCTGCTCATGGCATTCAAAGTCAGGCTGTGGATTGAAGAAAATCAGGCTGATAAAGTTTTTGGCTGGTTAGATTCAAACTTAGAAAACCAACACGAATCCGTTGCTGCAGTTGGAGAATACAGCATGATAACGATGGCTCGAGTACTTATCTATGCCAAGCGATGGAATCCTGCATCGCGATTGCTCAGCAAGCTGTTGCACTACGCAGAGACGGAGGATAGGTTGACGTCCAAAATTGAGGTTTCATTACTTCAAACCATGGTTTACGGAGCTGAGAATGATGCGCTGGGCGCAATGGCTGCTTTGCATCGTGCGGTCCACTGGGCCATGCCAGAAAACTATCAACGAATATTCATTGATGAAGGAGAGGCTCTTGTCCACTGGCTCCGCAATCTATCCGTGGGTACAAACAACCTTACGAGTGAAGAAACCCATTATGTCAATGCGCTCGTAGCGACGTTCGATGCGGACAAGTTCGCGCAAAGCGGCTCCATCGGCGGGATGACTCCGGAGTTCGGAACGTTACAGGATTCTTATATAGAACCGCTGACAAACCGAGAGCGAGAGATTCTAGATGCCATCGGACTAGGTCTGCAAAACGCGGAAATAGCACAGCGGCTTGGGTTGACAGTTGGGACTGTCAAACTGTATGTCCATAACATATTCGGAAAGCTTGGTGTGAAAAATCGAACGCATGCAGTGGCGAAGGCAAGGGCCCTCAGTCTACTCTCGCGTGCGGATATAAAGTAGTTTCAAGATTGTCTCCAGCCCCTAGCCGGGGGCGTTTTGGATGTTCCTGGATGGGTAATAAACCAAATTACATCAGTTCACCTTCCGTGCGTCCTTCTGCTTGATAAACGCGCTGGGTAAATTCGCGCAGGGATGTCTCGCATTCCTCCAACTTGGATTGGCTCATTGATGCATGTTCGCAACGGAAGAAGTCGCGCCGCAAGATTTTTCGCTGCCATCTTTTTAGCCGCGCCAGCTCCGCTTCGTTTTCCTCTACTTCATGGAACGTAAACTTCGCCAGTTGGCTTTCAGTTTCAATTTCCTGCTTGAAAGCACGGCATCCGTCGAGGAATTCTTTGTACTCGGCTTGCCTATGCTCATTGAACAGTGCAATCATCTGGGCTTCGGAGGCAGTCTCTAACTGCTCCACCTCGAGCAATAGCACCTCTCCATGATTATCAGCCACGAGAGCTTCGAGTTGCGCCTTCCTTTTTTGTGTCTCTGCTGTCACGGGAACAAGGCACACCGATTGCTGGATGTACAGAGCGCCCATCGATTTCATCATCCGCCAAATCTTAACGCGAGCGGTGGAGGGTTCTGCTGGTACCCGATAAGAGATAATCATCCATTTCCATTTTGGGTTCAATACCGTTCCCCCTCATGGTCAAGTAGTCTTGTGGCGAAGTGCCACCGTCAAAAGTGAAACACTTGTTGCAACTCCGACAAAAGGATAGTATGGATTTGCAACATTTGTTTCAATATTATACATCGTTTCAGGAGGGCCCGCTTTTGGTCGCTGTGAAGATGTTTGCGCTTATTTTGTCCCTTGGCATGGACACGTTGTTGATGTCTGTCGCGCTCGGGTTTGTTCAGACCAAGGGAAGAGTGAAGATTGCGCTTACGTTTGCCTGTGCGGAAGCGCTAATGCCGTTAGTAGGATTGCTCATCGGTCAGTTGGCTGGTCGGCTTATCGGTGACTGGGCTTCATTGTTAGGCGGCATCGTCCTATTGGGCGTGGCGGCATGGCTTATCTTTTTCGAGGATGAGGATGAAGAGCAAGAAAAATTTGAGCGCACCCTCACCGGCTGGACATTGATTTTAACAGCGCTAAGTATCAGTGTGGATGAGTTGGCCGTCGGCTTCTCCATCGGCCTGGTCGGGGTTCCTGTTGCCCTTACCATCATTTTGATTGCCCTTCAAGCGTTTGTGTTCACGTTTGTCGGGCTGACGTTCGGGTCAAAGCTAAAGCGTTACCTCGGGGAATGGTCAGAAAAACTGGCAGGCGTGGTGCTCGCACTCCTTGGTGTGTGGATACTCATCGATGCTATCATCCACTTAACGCAGCGGTAGGAGGTGCGACATGAAGACCTCAGCAGCGGGAAAACGAGTCCTTTCGATTGCCTTACCTGCGATTGGTGAAGCCTATTTGCAAAATCTCCTAGGTGTCGTAGATGCCTTCTTCATTGCGAAGTTAGGCTTGCTCGCGATTGATGCGGTTGGGGTGACAAACGTCTACAGCATGACCTATGTCGGCGTGTTCATCGCCATATCCTCGGCACTGTCCGTATTTCTCTCTCGGGCAATTGGTGCAAGGGATGTGGAGCGCGGCCGATCCGCTGTCTGGCACGGCATGGTCGTTGCCGTCGTCATCGGACTTGCCTTTGGCGTCATATCTGTCACCTTGTCTGTGCCACTGTTGCACATCATGGGGGCGCATGGTCAACTACAACAAACAGCACTCCCTTATTTCCATGTCGTTCTCGGCCTGTCACCGCTTATCGCACTATTTACAGCTCAATCCGCATCTTTTCGCGCAAGTGGCAACACCAAAGTGCCGCTGCGAATTGGTCTCGAAATGAATGTGCTGCACGTCCTGCTCGATTACGTACTAATTTTTGGGGTTGGGCCGATTCCTGGGTGGGGCATCAAGGGTGCAGGTTGGGCCATGATTCTGGCTCGGGTGTACGCGTCTGTGCGACTGTGGATGAAGTCCCGAAATGTTGATGCGCTGAAACTCCAGTCGAGGGACCTGCGTTTTCATCCCGCACTTTTATCCAGCATGGTCCGCTTTGCCATTCCAGCTGCGTTCGAGCGATTGTCCATGCGCCTCGGCCAGGTGATTTACTTTGGTTTGATTGTGCGGATGGGCGTTGACGTATACGCCACGCACAACATCGCGGGGACACTTACGACTTTTGCTTCGACAATCGGAGGGGGCTTCGCCACAGCTGCAACAGCCACCATCGGTCAGGCGATTGGCAGCCAAAGCGAGAAGGACGCAGATGCATACCGGAAGGCAAGCTACATTCAAGCAGCGTTGTCAATGACGGTTGTGACCGCGTTGCTCTGTGCAGCAAGTCCGTGGGTTGGCTCGCTCTTCACGAACAACCACAAAGTGATTCATCTGCTGACGATTATCTTAGCAATTGACATTGTGTCTCAGCCTTTTCTTGCAGCGGTTTTGGTGGACACATCCGCCATCCAGGCGGGGGGAAACAGCAAGTACCCGATGATTGTCACCACAATTGGCATCTGGGGCGTAAGAACACTTGGCGTTTACGTTTTTGCATGGAAGTTGGGATTTGGGCTCCCTGCTGTGTGGGCATCTATTGCCGTCGATAATGCCCTCCGAGCCGTGCTGTTTTCTTGGTATCGCCGCCACAAGAACTGGGTGCGTGCGTTGCAGTAGGAAGCATGTGATACTCTTGAATAGCTAGGGAATATTGCTCGAAAGGAACGAACTTACGAATGAGTCGATCCGGTTTGGTTCCCCGTGATGGAGGAAGGCGTCTCTTGACGAAGGTGCCAGAGATTACAATATACTTCTGGATTGTAAAGTTGCTGACAACCGCCATGGGTGAGTCGACATCAGACTATTTGGTGGTTCACATGAATCCATATGTAGCAGTCGTGCTTGTCTTTGTTGGTTTCGTTGCGGCACTGCTTCTGCAGTTTTCGCTGCGAACATATGTCGCATGGGCCTACTGGCTTCTCGTGGTGATGGTGGCTGTTTTCGGCACGATGGTAGCGGATGTGATACACATTGTCTTCGGAGTTCCATATTTCATTTCAACGATATCGTTTGCCATCATCCTAACGGGGGTATTTCTCAGTTGGTACCAGGTGGAGCGAACATTGTCCATCCACAGCGTCAATACCCGGCGGCGTGAACTGTTTTACTGGGCGACTGTGTTGGCGACGTTTGCGTTGGGAACTGCAGCGGGCGATATGACCGCCTCGACCTTCCATCTCGGCTACTTGCCTTCAGGTATTCTCTTTACCGGTCTGTTCTTACTCGCTGGGGTTGGTTATGCGTTGTTTCGCCGAAACCCCATTTTTGCATTTTGGTTTGCCTACGTGATGACCAGACCCCTTGGGGCGTCTTTCGCTGACTGGTTCGGCAAGCCAAAGAACATCACGGGATTGGGTTATGGGGATGGTATTGTTGCCTCACTATTGACGATTCTGATTGTTATCTTTGTGAGCTACCTGTCAATCAGTCGTAAAGATGTGCAGAATGAAAATGTTGCAATGACCATGGAAGGGTGATTTCGATGATGAGAGTGAGTTTTGTGAGCATTCCTGTGTCAAATCAAGAGACCGCATTTGAGTTTTATACCGACAAACTTGGTTTTGAAGTTGTTACGAATCAACCGTTTGGAAATGGTACAAGATGGATTCAGTTGCGGCCTCCCGGGGCAGATACCGACGTGGTCTTGTTTACGCCGCCAGGACAAGAGAACCGTATCGGTGGTTATCAGAATGTTGCCTTTACCTGCGATGACGTGGTTGGTACGTGCCAGCGGCTAAAGGAACGTGGCGTTGAATTCGTGAAGGATGCAGAGAGGGCCAATTGGGGCGGAGTCGAGGCAATCTTTAAAGACCCAGACGGCAACACGTTTGTCTTGGCGAACCCGAACGAATAGGTAGACCCAGCCATTGGCGAACCCGTCGTGTCCGCCGGTCGCCCCGCTGCTTCAGTATGAGTTCCCACCGTGGGGAAACACGTTGTAGGGCTTATTCAACCCACCGATGTGTGTCGGGTACCCCGCATTGCCTGTAATGCCGGACATTTGACGCACCTCGCGACTGTCTTTAAGAATGTTGCCAGTCGCCAGGTTTATGGCCATCATTTGGTTTCCTGGAGATGGATTCGGCGTGGCAAAGACCACGTAACCACCTGTGAAATTCGTGATCCAAGGCTGTCTAGCTAAACGCACTGCGGCAGTCGTGGTGCCGCTGGTCATGCCGATGATGTACTGCGTGCCAGCTGGTTTCATTTCAACTTCGAGGTTGAACGCCTTGCCCTGTATGGTTCCCGACCATTGGTCTACGACAAAGAAATTGCCGTTGCCAAAGCTGTTTGGGAAGGCTGAGCGTGAATTCGGACTGCCCACCGTGAGTTCGGGTGGCAATACGCGGCGGGTAATGTTTCTGCTTGCAAACGGCATCGGTGACCCGTTCTTTTCAGCACTGTGTATTAACTGTTCGGGGGTCATGCTTGCGAGTCGTGACTGTGAAGATGATGTAAACGCCAAACCACTCACGTTTTCATGGCTTGCGATTGCAACGTTTGAAGTGGCACCGCCACTCCTGGTCGGTGCGCTGGAACGGGTCAAATTTGGTGCAACAGGTTGTGTCGATTGGGTCGAACATCCGACAACCGTTGCGAGGATACAGCAAGTAAGTATAGGTACAAGAGCGTATTCTCTCATGGTATCACCTCTCCTACGTGCCGAACACGCTGAAGTAACAAGCATCGTCAAAGCAAATCGTGATCCGTTGGTTTTTTATCCATTATATACCATGCCTATGACCAAAGTCTCATTATGTACCGAGGTGCACGCAGTATCGACGGACCGTCGACTGTTTGGCACCTCTGTTGATGGGGTTGTTCCGGATGCGAACCCGTCCCCTAGACTGACTACGAGGACCTGGTGCACCATAGAATGTGCGCCTGCGCGACACGCGTTCTCGGTCCCCGGACTGCATATTCGAATTCCGAATCTTTCTTTGAATAAACGAAACTTTGATGGATAGGCAAAAACAGCGTTATCATAAGAGCGGAAGGAGGCGCAAATGCGTGGAGGCTAGCGACACTATCGAAGGTAACATATCAAGGCATTGGTTTTCTCCAAAACTCGGGCTGCATACGCGTTTGACGAGAATCCTCCCAGAGCCAATCGTACTTTTGCTGTACGCGTTGGTGATTGGACTTGTCGGCGGATATGGAGCGGTTGGGTTTCGAAGGTTAATTGCAGTGTTTAAGGACTTATTCTTTGGTATCGTGAAGGTCCACCTGTCGGTACTCGGCAAAGCGGATGTGTTTCTCTTGCCCGTGGTGGGGTTGCTCATTGTCAGCTTGATTGTGAAACAATTTGCCCCTGAGGCAAAGGGGCACGGCGTACCGGAAGTCATGGCTGCCATTGCGGAACACGGGAGCATAATCCGCCCGCGGGTCGTGATTGTAAAGGCTATCGCGTCTGCACTCTGTATTGGCTCCGGGGGCTCCGTAGGGCGGGAAGGCCCCATTGTCCAAATCGGATCGGCGTTTGGCTCGACATTCGGACAATACCTGGGATTGCCCGAACGACACTTGCGGTTGATGGTAGCCTGCGGCGCAGGTGCGGGGATTGCGGCGACGTTTAATGCACCGATTGGCGGGGTCATGTTCGCCACAGAAGTTATCCTTGGCAGCTTTGCGCTGCAGAACTTTACTGCCATCGTCATTTCAAGCGTGGTCAGCGCCGCAGTTGGCCGAATTTATCTCGGTGACCATCCGTCGTTTCCAATGCCCTTCTACCATGTGGGGCATTTTAGCGTGTACTGGATGTACGTCATTATTGGGTTAGCCGCCGGTGTTTGGGGATTCCTCTACATTCGCGTCCTCTACAAGATTGAAGACTGGTTTGAGGACCGTAAGTGGCCATTTTGGGCGAAGGCGCTGTTTGGCGGTGCTCTCGTCGGTCTGATTGGCATCTGGTTCCCGCAAGTGTTCGGTGTCGGATATACATGGGTAGACCAGGCACTTACCAACCACATGGCATTGAGTTTGCTCCTCGCTCTGCTGGTTTTAAAACTCCTTGCAACGTCAATAACCATTGCAGCGGGCGGTTCAGGCGGCGTTTTTTCGCCCGGATTGTACCAAGGTTCCATGCTTGGTGGTGCCATTGGCGTCCTCATGTCAATTCTCTTTCCGCACAGTGGTATCAGTCCGGGAGCGATGGCGGCGATGGCCATGGCTGGCGTATTCGCAGGCAGCGCACAGGCACCAGTTACATCCATCATGATGCTGTTTGAAATGACCGGTGACTACAACATCATCCTACCGCTCATGATTACCTCGGTGCTCGCTGCCACGGTCACTAGTACGCTTTCGAAGGACAACATTTATACTTTGAAGCTGGTTCGACGCGGTTTGGATATTGCTCGACTGAGGCATCCAGACAGGATGAAGGCGGTCTATGTTGGCGAAGCGGTCGCCAAGGAACACCTGACTTTACGCAGTAATATCACGATTGAACAGGCGTGGGAGCGGTTTTCAGAGACGAAGGAATGGTTTGCGCAAATACGGACCGAACAGGGGGTACTCGTCGGCTCCGTGGCCCGCGCCCAAGTACTTGAGGCATTGAATAATGACCGAACGACAGAGGCCATCACCGCACTGCTGCCAGAAAAGGTGCACCGGATTCAGGAACGAGCGACGCTCGCGGAGGCGCTGAAACAAATGAACCTCCACGGTGTCACGTATCTGCTGGTTTGTCGGGGTGACATTGCGATTGGCGTGGTTGGCAGTTCCGATATCATTCACGCATACAAGAGTATGGAGTAACCACGGTCGGATGTGATGGGCTGGCTCAGTCTGTGGGGATACGTCGACTTGCGGCAGGCACCTGGTGTCTGCCGCTTGTTGTCTGACTTAAGTGGCTGGCATACCAGCTGCTTTCGCATCGTTCGTCATTTGCACCTTAGACAGCGGTCCCACGGTATGCAGGACAATCTTGCCGTCAGCAGAGATGAAAAACGTTTCTGGTTGACCCGTTACGCCGTATTGGGTAGACCAGTTGTCGTTCGGGTTGAAGAGAACCGTCATGTCTGTTGGGGTGTGATATTTCTCCACATATTGCCGGACAAACCCTTCTCCGTCACCACGATCGATTAACACGACATGGACCTTTTGCCCATATTGCTTCGCGAAAGCAATCAGGTCAGGGGTCTCCGCGATACAAGGTGCACACCAAGGCGTGAAGAAATCAAGCAGAACGGGCTCTCCGCGCAGATTGTCGAGGCTAAAAGGTTGCCCTGTGGTCGCAACTGCATCAATATTTGGTGCCACATCCCCTATCTTAGCCGGAGTGTAGTGTTTCCCGTAAATCCACAGCAGATATCCCAGCAGGACAGAGGCCGTCAGTGCCCCGCCAAGAACTAGGGTGCTCCTTCGAGTCATTTTTATCGTCATGTGATCTCCAAAAGTGAATGACATAACAAGGCCATAGATGGTCTTATTATGTCACGTTTTCTGGACAGGCTCTATAGTGGCGGATTAATCCTTCAGGTGTTTTTTCATGCTGAGAAATGTTTCTGTGTCAATTTCGCCGCGGGCATAACGCTCCTTGAGAATTTGCTCAGCATCGGCCGATTGCGACATTGACTCCCGGTGGTCCGGACCCTGTCTGAAGCTGTGCGACCTGTGGCCTGCCCGGTTTACAAGCGAGACCACGAGGTAAACGACAGCAACGAATATCACAATCCACAGCAGCATGAACATCCATCCTCCGGCGAAACCGAAGCCTGGATAGTGGTACATCATGGTTGGTCACCTCTCATCACTAGGATGTGTTTCTTTCCTTCTGTTATAGCCTGAATTTGTGAAGAAAGCGTGCAGCTCCTGTGACGAATTTTCGAATCAAGCGTTCGAATCAAACTTTTCGACTTTCGGGTCTGTGTGCGACTTGACAATGGGTTGCTGACTGAATGATAATATACCCCATAAGGTATATGCTATGGAGATTGGGAACCTTGCCGCGGGGTTCCCTACACGATTATCTGACAAATGCACGCTTGGCCGGAGTGATTGAGGTCCTGCTCAACCGCACGAGAGCCAACGGAGCGCCATCCTAGGAGGAGATTTCCATGCAATATGATGATTCAGCAAAACACCGCCTGCGGCGTATCGAAGGACAAGTTCGTGGAGTTTTGAACATGATGGAGCAGGACCAGACGTGCCAGGATGTGGTTACTCAGTTGTCAGCCATCCGATCCGCCTTGGACAGGGTTACCCTGTATGTAATTGGTCAGAATATGGAGCAGTGTCTGCGTGAGGAAATACAGAAACCGGATGGCGGTCTCACAGATGAAGTCCTCAAAGACGCTATTGCTCTCTTCATGAAGAGCCGGTAAAAAGGTTTTCAAAGCAGGGAGGGACACGAGTGGGACACCGTTTTGACCCTAAACATCTGCACCGCCTTGATAACCCGGAGCGGCGCAAGGCATTGCCACCCGATGAGGTTCTCGGACTGTTAGATGTGCAAAAGAACATGACGGTTGCAGATATAGGTTGTGGTCCAGGATACTTTACCCTCCCGCTCGCTCAAATGACGGAGCGGGAGGTCTTTGCGCTCGACGTCTCAGAGGAAATGCTTGACGTTCTATCAGACAGAGCAAGGCAAGCGGGGGCTTCAAACATCACTCCGATTCTGAGCCCCGCTGAGAACATCAAGCTTGCGGACGACAGTGTGGATGGTTTGATTTGCTCGCTCGTTCTGCACGAGGTGGATGACTTGTCCCAGACACTGAGCGAGTTTAAACGGATCCTTAAACCAGGGGGAACAATGCTCTTGGTTGAATGGGATAAAAAACCCATGGATATAGGCCCGCCACTTCACATTCGGATTGCCCCGGAGGACCTTCTTAACCACGTGGCGACACTTGAGATGGCTGGCACAGTGACGCGCCCGAACCCCAACCAATACATTATCGTTGCCCGTTGATTCAATTGGATACTATACCCCGTATGGTATAAGAGGACTATATAAATTGGTCCCTTTCAACCTCGTGTCAGTGTTAGCACACGTCTAACATTTGACACGAGGGAGGGCTTACAGATGACAATCAAAGAGCCAAAGCAAAAAATAGTTATTGTCGGTGGGGTCGCCTTGGGCGCTGGCGCTGCAGCCAAAGCGCGCAGAATGGACGAGAACGCTGAAATCATTATTATTGAGCGCGGGCCTTATGTTTCTTTCGCAAACTGCGGACTGCCATACTATCTGGGAGACGAAATTACGAACCGCGATGCATTGCTTTTAAATACTCCAGAATCCCTGAAAAGCAGGTTTAATATCGATGTTCGCGTGCTTGAAGAGGCCGTGGAACTCGACCGGACGAACAAAGTCCTGACTGTCCGCAAAGTGGACTCCGGGGAGGAGTATCAGCTTGGATACGACAAACTGGTACTGGCCATGGGTGCGAGACCGATTATTCCGCCGCTTCCCGGCATCAGCTTAAACGGGGTCTTTAGCCTGCGGACAGTGCCTGATGTGGACCGCATCAAAGAATGGGTTTCAAGCCAGGGCGCAAAGCGAGCTGTCGTTATCGGTGCAGGCTTTATCGGCCTCGAAACCGTGGAAAGCCTTGCATCGATTGGCGTGCATGTAACGCTGGTGGAGAAGGCTCCGCAAGTGCTTCCGCCGTTTGATCCGGAGATGACAGCACTGGCTCTGAGGGAACTTGACAAACTCGGTGTGGAAATTATTCTTGGAGACGGAATAGCTGCCTTCGAGGGTGTTGACAAGGCGACATCGGTGACTCTAGAGAGCGGACGAAAGCTCGAAGCCGACGTGTTTATGCTCGGTATTGGCGTTCGGCCTGAAAATGAATTGGCGAAACAGGCAGGTCTCGACCTTGGAGCTGCCGGCGCGCTGCAAGTCAACGAGTACTTACAGACAAGTGACCCCGATATTTACAGCGGCGGGGATATGGCGGAAATTGTCCATCTTGTCGACGGCCAACGGCGCTATATCCCGCTCGCTGGACCGGCAAATAAACAGGGTCGAGTCATTGGCGTGAATGTATGCGGGGGTCAGGAAAAATTCCTCGGCGCGCAGGGGACATCGATTGTCCGCGTGGGCAAGGCTACCTTGGCAACAACCGGGTTTGCGGAAAAGACAGCCCGTTTGCTTGGACTGAACTACATCACATCGTACAACACGACGGGTCACCATGCTAGCTATTATCCGGGCGCAAAGGACCTTACCATTAAACTGATGGTCGAGAAGCCTTCAGGCCGCTTACTCGGCGCGGAAATTGCCGGTCGGGAAGGGGTCGACAAACGGGTGGATGTACTTGCAACTGCGATTGCGGCACGCATGACCGTGTCTGACATCGCCGCCCTCGATTTGGCGTATGCGCCACCCTTTTCCGCAGCTAAAGATCCCGTCATCATGGCAGCCATGGCCGCCGAAAACGTCCTGCGGGGTGTCATCGATATTGTCCACAGCATCGACGATTTACGAGGTCAGGATGTCGGCGTTCTTGATGTGAGAAGGGACGATGAAGTGATAAAGGGAATGCTGGCAGGCGCAGTTCATATTCCGCTCGATGAATTGAGGGACCGCGTCGGCGAACTCGATGAGCGCAAACACTGGATTGTGTATTGCCGCAGTGGTCAGAGGAGTTATTTTGCGACGCAACTTTTGAAACGAGTGGGATTTCCGCACATTTACAATTTGAGCGGTGGATACATCGTGCAAGAAATGAAGCAAGAGGTTTTCGCCAAGCAACAGCAAGGCGAGACTGACCCTTCAAAAGAGCAGGTTAGTGCACGCTAAAGGTGTTGTCATTCGTCAGATTGTTGTATCGCAGCAAATGTCACCTGGCGGTTAAGAAAAGCAGTCTGCGAGTGACAGCTGTCCGTACGGTAGGCTTCTGAATCGTAAATCCCCTGACGTTCCCCTTGTTGAAAGGGTGCGGCAGGGGATTCTTGTTTACCTTGGAGGTCCGGTGGGTGCTCTATCGGCTGACGGGCGCTTGAGGTGCGTCATGATGACACCGATGACGGTAACGAGGGCCGCGATGCCGTTCGCAATGTCATCTACTTGTTGACTGGTGATGATGTCGACGCCGAAGGCCTGAAGAATGAGTTTGACAGCCCCAAGAATGGCGATGAGGAGCGTCGTCAGATTACGGTTTCCCAAGGACATCACTGTTGCCTCCTCTCTTTTCACAAATGGCTGTACCCGGGAGCTTGTATTTTGCACCCGCTTCAGAAGATGCGTGGAACGCATAAAACGGTTCAACTAGGACCTACATAGACACGAAAATCGACGAGCGGATTGGCATAACCGTGAAAACGCTATTTGCTTGCGGAAGTAAGCGATTACACTGGCGAAGGCGGATGTTGATGGCGGACATGGCCAGACTATAATGAATGCAAGGCAGTCCTCTGCTCCTTGGGGCAGGTAATGAGAATGTACGAATCGTCTGCCCGCATGTGTGACACAGCTCTGGCTTACTTGGAGGGTCCTTTGATGACAAATATCTTCACGGACGGCGACACACAGATTGGTTGTGAAGAGGACAATCTCGTTGTTCAGTGCCAGGGCACCACGACATCTGTATCTGTATCACAACTGGAGAGCGTAGCTGAGTTGTCTCCCTGTTCAACGTTTGGGAAATACCTTGATTTGCGCGTCGTTGCCTTGAAGTCTACGGGGGGCGGAATGATTTTGATTCCGGTCTCAAAAGAAGGCGCACATGCGGTATTGAAGGGAATTCAACAGTGGCGGTTGCGTTGTGCATATAAGCGTGAAAACTAGGTCTTGGTGCAGTGCATTATGCAATTCACCTGACTCTCTTAAAGGCGTGAACATTGATGGACTATAGTCCGTATCTTGAGGCGGCGCGTGCCGCCTCTTCTGCCGATCCCGCTCATGATATCCTCCACGTCGAACGCACCCTGCGAAATGCAGAGCGGATTTTACAGAGTGAAGGCGGCAGGGCCGAGATTGTCATTCCTGCTGTACTTTTGCATGAGCTGTTTTCCTATCCGAAGGGTCATCCTGACAGTAAGCGGTCAGGGGATGTCTGTGCGCTCAAAGCCCAGGAGATTCTCGTTGAATCAGGCTATCCAGAGGCGGACATGCCGCTCGTTCTCGCGTGCATTCGTGACCATTCGTTCTCAAAGGGCGTGGTTCCTGACTTTCTTGAGGGCCGAATTGTGCAAGACGCGGATAGGCTTGACGCAATTGGGGCGATTGGAATTGCACGCTTGTTTGCTACCTGCGCTGAAATGGGTCGACCATTTTACCACCCGAATGATGCGTTCTGCGACGAGCGCCTGCCGGACGATAAAATGTATGGAATGGACCACTTCTATACGAAATTGCTGAAGCTGGAAACACAGATGCATACGCGTACAGCGAGAGAGATGGCAGGCGAACGAACGCTCTTCATGCGTCAGTTTCTCAAACAGTGGGGCATTGAGCTCGGTCTTGACTGAGACTGGAGACTGGAGACTGGAGACTGGAGACTGGAGACCGGGGTAACACATGATCCCTGTCATACGCCGCTTTTTAACCGGACTAGGGCAAGTATCGTGCCCCTGTCCGGTTTTGCCTGATAAACTGTACTATCTCGGTTGGAAAGGAGGAATGAAGGATGTACGGAGTGTTTGGTGGATACACCCGCTGGGCGGTTGTGTTCTTGATTATCTTCGTCCTGTTCTTCCTGCTGGTGCCGGGTTATGGCGCAGGCGCAGGCTACTGATTCGGGTAAACCATGGTGAATAACGGTAAACCTTTGTCAAACCTAGTGAGCGTCCATCACTAAAAGTCAACGAGCAGCGGTGCCCTCCTCCTGCAACCGCTGCTCGACTTTTGGCTCCGGCAAATGTCCAAGATATTTATGACTCAACCGGCATGACGGTGTGGATGTCAATGACTTGTTCAATTTGTCGTAAGCGCATCAGCGTAGTATCAATATGCTGTGACGAAGTTTTGTGTGAGACGACCACAATCTCCGCGTGACCTTCCTCTGTTGGTGTCTGCAAGACACTGCTCATGCTGACCTCTGTCTCCCCAAACACTTGCGCGATTTGGGCAAACACTCCGGGTTCATCCTGAGCCGACAATCGCATGTAATACGGGAGTAAATCACGTGAAGGCTCAGCCTGTTTGTGACTGGCATAGACCTGCTGGCTGTGTCCGCTGACACCGAGCTGTAGATTCCGCAACGCTTCAATCACGTCTCCAACGACAGCGCTTGCGGTTGGCAGCGAGCCAGCCCCTTGGCCGAAGAACATCAAGTCTCCCGAGGCATCTCCCCGTACATAGAGTGCGTTATACGATTCCGATACGTGTGCCAGCGGATGGGTGTTCGGCACCAGCGAAGGGCGAACTTCGAGGCTGAGCTTTCCATCTCTGTCGGTTCCCACGGCAAGCAGTTTAATGACATAACCAAGCTGGCTTGCAAACCGCACGTCGGAAGCGGTAATGTTCCGAATCCCTTGTACCCGGACATCTGACAATGAAACGGTGGACGTAAAAGCAATGGACGCGAGAATCGTGAGTTTCCGTGCTGCATCAAGTCCGTCAACATCACTCGACGGGTCACTTTCGGCATACCCGAGTCGCTGCGCATCTGCAAGAGCCGTCTCGAAGCTGACGCCTAACTGCGTCATTTTTGAGAGGATATAGTTGGTTGTGCCGTTGATGATGCCCTTCAAATCGGTGATATCACTGCTGGCAAGCGAATCTTTGAGTGGGCGTATCAACGGGATGGCACCGCCGACAGCAGCTTCATAAAGTACGTCTACCTGGTGCCGTTCAGCGGTCTCGAGAATTTCTGTGCCGTGAAGTGCAATCAAGTCTTTATTGGCGGTGACAACATGTTTTCCTGACCTTAGCGCCGAAAGGATGTATTCCCTGGCGGGTTCAATTCCGCCAATCGTCTCAATCACGAGCCCAATGTCTTTGTCGTCAAGAATATCGCTTGCATTCGTGGTCAGTTTGCTTGGCTCTACCAGGCCCTCTCGGGGCTTGTCGATGTCGCGCACCAGGATTTTTGAGATGACTGGACGTAGACCGGTGATTTCCGCAATCTTGTCCGCTCGCCGTTCCACGAGTTCGACCACACCGCTGCCTACCGTTCCACAACCGAGTAGACCAATTCGTACTGTCATGCCAGTTCCCTCCTTGTCACAGTGACTTCCGGCGTATCAAGATAGACGGTAAAGACGTCTGTGACGCATTCTACGTTGTACATTCTCCATGCCAGTGTCATTTCGTCTGCAGCTTGCATTGCAACCGATTCACTCTCGCACCATCCGACCATGGATGGGCCGGCGCCGCTGAGGGTGACGGTCAGTGCACCAGAGCGAATGGCCGCTCTGCGCACGTCGTCATAACCGGGAATAAGCGTTTTTCGGTACGGTTCATGCAGTCGGTCCTGAAAACCACCGCGTAACAGCTCAAGTTGGCCCGTCGTCAGAGCGAGTACGAGGCGTGCTGCTTGAGCCGCATTATAGGCCGCGTCGGCTCGAGGTATAACATCGGGAAGGACCTTGCGTGCCGCTTCTGTTGGCAACGGAAAATTCGGAATTGCGACCGCAAATGATAAGGCTGCGGGCACAGGAAGTCGAAAAGTTCGCGTATTTCCGGCATCTGTAATGCACAGCCAGGCGCCGCCGAACATGGCCGGGGTGACGTTGTCTGGATGCCCTTCGATGGCGATGGCCAGGTCTAGCAGTGCATATGGCGACAGGGCTTTGTCTGGGGCAAACTCAGCAACAAGTTGGTTTCCGAGCATCAGTCCCCCGACAATGGCGGAAGCACTTGAACCAAGGCCGCCCGCGACAGGAATGTGGTTGTGGAGGGCGAGATGGTACTCTGGAACGTCACTGAGT
Organism: Alicyclobacillus curvatus; assembly: GCA_017298655.1. GTDB lineage: Bacteria > Bacillota > Bacilli > Alicyclobacillales > Alicyclobacillaceae > Alicyclobacillus_B > Alicyclobacillus_B curvatus. The sequence goes on along the minus strand of CP071184.1, from coordinate 2,969,458 downwards.
CCAGCTTCTTTGATAACGCGATCGATGGCTTGAACCACTACATTACTGCGGTCGGTTGGCAACATTGACGCAGATTCACCAGTAATATCTACGCCAAAGGCTTCGTGTGTAGTCAGTATCATTTCATTGACCAGTCCAAACGCGATGCCCATGCTGTCGAAACCCGGACCAAGGTTTGCCGACGTTGCAGGTATCTGAGTGCGAAACTGGTATTGCACTTTGCTCATAACATGCGCTCCAGCGCCATGGTCACTTCATCAGCACTCGCGTCAATCACCAGGGGTTCCACAGCCGCAGTCTGCACGGCGCTGTCAGGGTCTTTCAACCCGTTTCCTGTGAGGACGCAGACAATCGTTTCGTCCCGCCTGATATCCCCTTTTTGGTGGAGTTTCAACAATCCAGCGACAGAGGCTGCTGAAGCAGGTTCGGCAAAGATTCCTTCCGCTGCGATGAGGCGATAGGCTGCTCGAATTTCTTCGTCCGTAACCGAGTCGATGCACCCGCCGGATTCCTGCACCGCCGCCATCGCAAGGTGGGCCGAGGCCGGGTTTCCAATCCGGATGGCAGTCGCAAACGTTTCAGGGTTGGATATGGGTTCACCGCGAACAAGTGCAGCTGCGCCCTCAGCCTCAAACCCGCACATCTTCGGCAAGAATGACGTCACGTTCTTTTCGTGGTACGCCTTAAACCCTTTCCAATAGGCGCTAATGTTACCAGCATTCCCGACAGGGATACACAATCGGTCAGGGGACTCTCCGAGCCCGTCACAGACTTCGAAAGCACCTGTCTGTTGGCCATCCAGCCGATAAGGGTTCACGGAGTTGACAACGGTAACCGGGAGGCGCTCGGCAGATTCCCGCACAAATTGCAAAGCCTGGTCAAAATTGCCCCGAATGGCCAATACTCTTGCCCCGTAAATGAGCGCTTGAGCGAGCTTGCCCAAAGCGACGTAACCGTGTGGAATGACTATCAGTGAGGGAATCCCGGAGCGTGCAGCATAGGCAGACGCTGAAGCTGAGGTGTTGCCGGTCGACGCACAGATGACAGCCTGTGAGCCCTCTTCCAAAGCTTTCGCAACTGCTAGAACCATGCCACGATCTTTGAATGATCCGGTCGGGTTCAAGCCCTCATATTTCAAATAGACATTAGCATTGACGCGGTCGCTTAGCTGGTTCGAGTAAATGAGAGGCGTGTTTCCTTCGCATAATGTGAGATTTGGTGTCTGCTCAGTAACCGGCAGCCAGTCTCTGTACTCTTCAAGTAATCCTTTCCATGCTCGCACGAGTCAATTCCCTCCTGACCATCCTCTTGCCGTGAGTCACTCCCGTAATCCATCAAGCATGCTCGGTACCGTGATCCGTTACTCTTCGATTATTTCGTTATTATTCCCTGCTTGTCGCATCTCTGTCAACGGAAATGTCGATACTTGGCACATTTGGCCCGTATATTTTTATTTCCAGCAGCGACGTGGGGCGGAAATACAGACATGGAAACAAAATATACAAAAAAAAATTAAAATCAGAAAATTTACAACAGTAGCAAGGAAGTAAGCGTTTACTGCTTGAATAAGGAAGCGTTTACATGGGCGGGGTATCGTTTTCGCGACGTTGACATGCACTTGCTGGGGCTATAAAATCTCCAACAAACCACAAGGTAATTGAGGCGCTTCATCAGAGAATCCAGGTCACCCGATGGGCGGGGGAAACGGGTTCCTTGCGCACTTTCGATGAAAGTCTTGAGACTACAGTAGATATTTGAATATTCAGTTTGTGTGGGGGTGCCATCGTGACACAATGGATTTTCATGAATGGTGAATACGTAGGCAAAGAAGATGCGAAAATTTCTGTCTACGACCATGGCTTCTTGTATGGGGATGGCATTTTCGAAGGGATTCGAGCGTACGATGGCAATCTATTTCGACTGAATGAGCACATTCGCCGACTATACGATTCTGCCAAGGCAATCATGCTGCACATCCCCTATACACAAGAAGAGATGGCAGACATCGTAGCAGATACAGTGCGCAGGAATGAGTTGGAAGATGCCTATGTCCGACTCGTGGTATCACGCGGACGCGGGAATCTCGGGCTCGATCCGTTTACGTGCAAGACACCCCAGGTTGTTGTGATTGCGGAACAGCTCGCACTCTTCCCGAAGGAACTGTATGAACGCGGGATGGAGATTGTGACTGTCGCCACACGGAGAAATCGCTCAGATATTTTAAATCCAAAACTGAAATCTCTCAACTATCTAAATAATATACTGATAAAGATCGAAGCGAGCTTAGCAGGTGCGAGCGAGGCCCTGACGCTAAATACGGAAGGTTACGTTGCAGAAGGGTCCGGCGATAACGTCTTTATCGTTCGTGACGGAGAATTGTGGACGCCGCCAAGTTACTTGGGTGCTCTCGAAGGTATCACACGCAATGCGGTCATGGATTTTGCATCCGCCATGGGGTATGTGATTCACGACCAGCCGTTTACGAGGCATGATGTGTACGTCGCTGATGAGGTGTTTTTGACAGGGACTGCAGCAGAGCTCATCCCGGTGGTGAAGGTGGATGGTCGGACCATTGGTACAGGATTACCCGGCTTCCATACCCTCCGGTTGCTTGAAGCCTTTTCACATCACGTTCGAACAGACGGCGTAAAGGTTTATCCAGAGCGCCAGGTCAGCTGAGCAAGAATGAGGCGAGTTGAGTTGAGCGTACCAGAGTTTTGTAAGTGGGTCACAGAGTTTGCTGCGCAGTGAAGGGGGCAACGTTTTTGAAACCGATGAGAAGTGATGTTATCAAGAAAGGGGTCGACAGGGCGCCACACCGAAGCCTGCTGTATGCGACCGGTGTGAAACCGACCGATCTGCCGAAGCCATTTATCGGCATCTGCAACTCTTACGTGGATATCGTGCCCGGCCATGTTCATCTCCGTGATCTCGCGGAGGTCGTCAAAGACGCCATTCGTCAGGCAGGAGGCATCCCATTCGAGTTCAACACGATTGGTGTGGACGACGGGATAGCCATGGGGCATATTGGCATGCGTTACTCGCTGCCGAGCCGTGAACTGATTGCCGACTCTGCCGAAACGATGATCAACGCGCACTGGTTCGATGGGGTTTTTTATATGCCCAACTGCGACAAAATCACGCCTGGGATGTTGATGGCCGCTGTTCGGACCAACGTGCCGGCCGTTTTTGTGTCCGGCGGGCCGATGGCCGCGGGCCGAACGAGTACGGGTCATAACTTGTCTCTGTCGTCGGTGTTTGAAGGGGTTGGAGCCTATCAATCCGGGAAGATGACCGAGGCAGAACTGCTTGAACTCGAACAGCAGGCGTGTCCAACGTGCGGCAGCTGCTCAGGGATGTTTACCGCAAACTCGATGAACTGCATCATGGAGATGCTAGGCGTTGCTCTTCCCGGCAACGGCACGGTGCTCGCAACCTCGCAGGACCGCCACGACCTGATTTACGAAGCAGCCAAACACCTGATGAAACTGGTTGAAAATGACATCCGGCCTCGTGACATCATCACGCGCGACGCCATCGATGACGCGTTTGCACTGGATATGGCGATGGGTGGCTCCACCAATACTGTTCTTCACCTCCTCGCGATTGCCCACGAAGCAGGTATCGAGTATGACATCCACCGGATTAACGAGATCGCAGAACGAGTTCCTTACCTGGCGAAAATCAGCCCGGCTTCCGAGTACTCCATGCATGATGTGCATCTGGCGGGTGGAATCAGCGCAATTATCCACGAATTGACCAAGGTCCCAGGTGCGATTCACGCGGATAGAATCACAATCAGTCAACAGGCGATTGGTGAAGTGGTACAGGAGGCCGAGATTGTTAATGAGACTGTGATTCGACGCAAGGAAACGCCTTACAGCCAAGTGGGCGGATTATCCATCCTCTATGGCAATCTCGCGCCAAACGGTGCCGTGATTAAGGTCGGCGCGGTAGATGCAGAGATATCGAGCTTTGAAGGCGAAGCCATCATCTTTGAGTCGCAGGAAGACGCCCAAGCGGGTATCGACAATGGTACGGTTCGCGAAGGGCACGTTGTTGTCATTCGCTACGAAGGACCAAAGGGAGGTCCGGGAATGCCTGAGATGCTTGCACCGACGTCTTCCATTGTCGGAAGGGGTCTCGGCAAGCAGGTCGCGCTCATCACCGATGGCCGGTTCTCAGGTGCCACACGAGGTATCGCTGTTGGACATATATCACCGGAGGCGGCGGAAGGGGGACCCATCGCGCTGCTTCGAAACGGGGACCGGATTTTGATTGACTTGCAAGAGCGCAGCATTAATGCCCTTGTCTCCGATGAAGAACTCGAGGCCAGAAGGCTTGACCTAATGCCATTTGAGCCGAAGGTCAAGAGCGGCTACTTAGCGCGTTACACAAAACTTGTGACATCAGCCAACACAGGTGGTGTCCTAAAAGTCTAATTCTTCAGCGAAAGGATTAGACAGAGTTGAGAGGCAGAGAAGCAGAGAAGCAGAGAAGCAGAGAAGCAGAGAAGCAGAGAAGCAGAGAAGCAGAGAAGCAGAGAAGCAGAGAAGCAGAGAAGCAGAGAAGCAGAGAAGCAGAGAAGCAGAGAAGCAGAGAAGCAGAGAAGCATGAGCGCAGCCAAATTCAATCAAAGCGAAGGAGGAGTAGACGCATGACGACGGTGCTGCAACGTGAGGGGCCGGATGAGATGGTCAAGACAAAGGCTGAACCCCGGTCCCTGAGTGGAGCCCAAATGCTTGTTGAGGCGCTCAAACAGGAGAACGTCAAGTTGATTTTCGGATACCCTGGCGGTGCAGTGCTCCCGATTTACGACGCCCTGTATCAATGCGGCATCCCACACATCCTGCCAAGACATGAGCAGGGTGCGATTCACGCCGCAGAAGGTTATGCCCGCGTGACGGGCAAGACTGGTGTGGTCATCGCTACCTCAGGCCCAGGCGCAACCAACCTTGTCACAGGACTGGCGGATGCGATGATGGACTCGCTTCCACTCGTGGTCATCACAGGTCAGGTAGGAACGCAGGTCATTGGCACAGACGCATTCCAAGAAGCATCCGTGCTTGGCATCACGATGCCAGTCACAAAACACAACTACCAGGTTCGCGATGTAAACCAGTTACCCCGCGTTATTAAGGAAGCCTTCCACATCGCCAATACCGGGAGGCCGGGTCCGGTTTTAATTGACATCCCGAAAGATGTCACCCAGACTGCGGCACCCTTTGATTACAGCACGGCCATGAAATTGCCGGGGTATCAGCCAACCCTCACACCAAACCGACTTCAAATCCGAAAAGTGGCGGCCGCGATTCGAACGTCGGAACGTCCCGTCATCTTGGCTGGTGCAGGTATTCTGCACGCAAAAGCAAACCCGGAACTCCTTGAATTCGTCAACCGGACACAGATTCCGGTTGCCCACACGCTGCTTGGGCTCGGCGGACTTCCGGCTTCACATCCACTGTTTCTTGGAATGGCCGGAATGCACGGGACAGTGGCTGCGAATACGGCACTTTACGAAGCTGACCTTGTCATCAACATCGGCGCACGTTTTGACGACCGCGTGACGGGTAACCTGGAACATTTCGCCCGCGGTGCAACGGTTGTTCATGTCGACATCGATCCCGCTGAAATCGGCAAAAACGTCCCAACCGACATCCCTGTCGTCGGCGATGCCAAACAAGCCATGGAAATGTTGCTTGCTGAAAATCTCACGGTGACAAATGCCGATTCCTGGCGAACCTATCTCGATAACCTGAAAAACGAGTATCCGCTTTGGTACATCAATTCAGACGAAGAATTGAAACCCCAGAAACTGATTGAACTGGTTGCAGAAGTGACCAGCGGAGAAGCGGTTGTGGTCACAGACGTGGGACAGCATCAGATGTGGGCCGCACAGTTTTACCCGTTTGAGCACCCGCACAGGTTTGTCACATCGGGTGGTCTTGGCACCATGGGATTTGGCCTTCCTGCCGCTATCGGGGCGCAACTCGGTAATCGTGATGGTACGGTCGTCGCACTGCTTGGCGATGGTGGGTTCCAGATGACGATGCAGGAACTCGCACTGCTCGTGGATTACAAGCTGCCTGTGAAAGTGGTGGTGGTGAACAACGGATCGCTCGGAATGGTTCGTCAGTGGCAGGAACTGTTCTTCGGAGGCCGCTACTCGGAGTCACTGTTGCAAACCGGGCCGGACTTCGTCAAGCTTGCCGAAGCCTTCGGCATTCCCGGTTTTCGCGTCACAACGTTTGACGAGGCGAGAGAGGTTCTCGGGCGCGAATTGCAATGTGAGGGTCCGGTCGTCATCGACTGCCGCGTCACCCCGGGAGAGAACGTCTTCCCAATGGTACCGACCGGCAAGGGTCTGCACGAGATGGTAGGGGTGAAACCATGAACCGCGTTTTTGCTGTCACAGTCAACAACCACACAGGCGTTCTAAACCGCATCACAGGGCTGTTCTTGCGCAGGGATTTCAATATTCAGAGCATCACTGTCGGAGCCACAGAAACGGAAGGCATCTCGCGCATGACCATCGTTCTCAACGTCGATGACGAACGCGTGACGGAACAGGTTGTGAAACAGCTCTACAAGCAGATTGACGTACTGAAAGTCCAGGATATTACTGACATCCCAACGGTGGCCAGAGAGCTCGTGCTGATTCGGGTGAACAGTCCCTTGGCAACGAGATCGGAACTGACAACGCTCATCGATCCGTTCCGGGCCTCCATCATCGATGTCAGCCGCGACTCTGTGACGATTCAAGCGGTTGGCAGCCCGGAAAAGGTGGAAGCCCTGATTTTCCTGCTGCAGCCTTACGGCATCAAAGAACTGGCTCGCACGGGTGTAACGGCGGTGCAGCGAGCGAACGAGGCCGGGGAAGCCGGTCGACCGTCGCGTAACTTTGTTCTCTCCATTTAAACCATAGATACCGAATACGAGAAGGGATGAAGAAAAGATGGCACAGATGTACTTTGATGACGACGTAACACTAAACGCACTCCAGGAGAAAACGGTGGCTATTATCGGCTATGGATCGCAGGGGCATGCCCACGCTCAGAATCTTCGTGACAGCGGCGTGAACGTGATTGTTGGCCTGCGTCGCGGGAAGTCGTTTGACAAAGCCGAAGAGGACGGCTTCCGCGTGATGTCCGTAGCACAGGCTGCCCAGGCGGCAGACGTCATCATGGTGCTCTTGCCAGACGAGAAACAGCCCGCTGTCTACAATGCTGAAATTGCTCCGCATCTGACTGCAGGTAAGGCGCTCGCTTTTGCGCACGGTTTCAACGTTCACTTCAGTCAGATTGTCCCGCCAGAAAACGTTGACGTTTTCCTGGCAGCACCAAAAGGTCCGGGGCACCTTGTTCGGCGGGTGTATGTCGAGGGCGGCGGCGTACCGGCACTCATCGCAGTCCAACAGGACGCATCCGGCCAAGCAAAAGAATTGGCACTTGCGTACGTCAAGGGTATCGGCGCAGCACGAGCAGCTGTGATTGAGACCAGTTTCCAGGAGGAGACGGAAACGGACCTCTTTGGCGAACAGGCTGTCCTCTGCGGCGGCATGTCCGCACTTATCAAAGCTGGGTTTGAGACATTGGTGAGCGCCGGGTATCAACCGGAGATTGCTTATTTTGAATGTCTGCATGAAATGAAGCTCATCGTCGATTTGATTTACGAGGGCGGCCTCGAATACATGCGCTACTCCATCTCTGATACCGCGCAGTGGGGCGATTTTACCGCGGGTCCGCGAATCGTGACGGACGAGACCAAGGCAACCATGAAGCAGCTTTTGAAGGAGATTCAGACAGGTCAGTTTGCCAAACAGTGGGTCCTCGAAAACCAGGTGAACCGTCCCGTTTTCAACGCCATCAATCGTCAGGAACAAGAGCACATGCTCACCGTCGTTGGCCAAGAACTGCGCGAAAAGATGCCATTCATCAGGCAGGGGAAGTCATTACCCAAAGAGGTGGTAGCGAGTGCGAAGAGTCGAAGTATTTGATACGACCTTACGGGATGGAGAACAGTCCGCAGGTGTAAACCTGCATCGGCATGAGAAACTGGAGATTGCCTATCAGCTCGAGGCCTACGGGGTTGATGTGATGGAAGCCGGGTTCCCGGCTTCCTCCCAGGGCGACTTTGAGTCGGTCAAAGAGATTGCGTCCGCCATCAAAAACTCAGTCGTAGCAGGCCTCGCAAGGTCAACTGAAGGGGACATCGACAGGTCCTGGGAGGCCTTACGGGGGGCAGCTTCACCGCGGTTGCACTTGTTTATCGGGACTTCTCCCATTCACATGCAGTACAAGTTCCGCATGACCCCTGATGAAGTCCTCGAATCCACTGTCGCTGCGGTGCGATACGCCAGAAAGTACTTTTCTGATATTGAGTGGTCCGCCGAGGACGCGACCCGCAGTGACCCTGAGTTTCTGGCCCGCGTCATCGAGGCCGTCATCCGCGAAGGTGCAACCGTGATTAACTTGCCGGACACCGTAGGCTATACCACCCCGACTGAATACGCCGAGTTGTTCCGCTATGTCCAAGAAAACGTCCCCGGCATTGAGAAAGTTAAACTATCTGCCCATTGTCACGACGACCTCGGCATGGCCGTCATCAATACCCTGTCTGCAATTGGTGCCGGTGTGCATCAATTTGAAGGAACCATCAATGGGATTGGCGAACGCGCAGGCAACGTGGCCATCGAAGAAGTTGCCTTGGCACTCGCGACAAGGAAGGACTTCTTCCAGGTCGAGTCGGGTCTTGTCCTCGCGCAGACTCTGCGCACCAGCAGACTCGTCAGCAAGTTAACGGGAATGCCGGTCCCGCCGAACAAGGCTGTTGTCGGCGCCAACGCGTTTGCGCACGAATCTGGCATCCACCAGGACGGCGTGCTGAAGAACAAGGAGACGTACGAGATTATCAAGCCAGAGATGATTGGCCTCTCGAGCAACAGCCTGCCGATTGGCAAACATTCCGGTCGTCATGCGCTGCGGGTGAAGTGCGAAGAGCTTGGCATCAAGCTTGACGAGGCGGAGTTTTTGCGGCTGTTCAAATCCGTCAAGGAGCTGACGGATAAGAAGAAAGTGGTCTCGGATGACGATATTATGACGCTGGCATACGACACGGTTGGGGCCACTGAGCAGCCGCACTACGCACTCCAGTCTTTACATGTTTCCTACAGTGCTGGCTCAATCAGCACGACGACACTGGAATTATCGACGCCAGATGGAGAGGTCGTTCGTGAAGCGGCAACCGGAAGCGGCAGTGTTGAAGCCATCTACCACACGATTGAACGCCTGATTGGCGGGGAGATTGAACTCCTTGATTACCGCATTCAATCGACCACTGGCGGGCGGGATTCGCTGGCAGAAGTGTACGTGAAGGTTGCGATGCAAGGAAAGACCGGCAGCGGGCGCGGCGTCGACAACGATGTCCTCGCAGCGTCAGCCAAAGCCTATCTCGACGCCGTTAACCGTATCATCGCCGGCAGAACGCACGGTGCGGCAGAGAGTGTTCGGACAGCCGATACGAGACTGGCCACCGATGCAAGAATGGCTGCAGATGCAAGATTGCCTGCAGATGCAAAAATAGCCACAGCGGACACGCTCGCAGAGCAAGTGGCAAAAGCATAGCTGACACAGCACCAGTCTAGACGAGCCAGAGAAGGGTGATCTCCATGCATGCAAAAATCGCGGTCTTACCTGGTGACGGAATTGGACCTGAGGTGACAGCGGAAGCGGTGGCGTTGCTCGACGTTGTCGCCGATATCTACAGCCACCAGTTTGAATTTGAACACGCAGCGATTGGCGGCATTGCCATCGACAGCACCGGCACACCACTGCCGGAGGACACCTTGGCACTCGCCAGGCAAAGCCACGGCGTGCTTCTTGGAGCAGTCGGTGGGCCACGTTGGGATAAAGGGCCTGCCGACAGACGTCCAGAGACCGGACTCCTCGCCTTGCGCAAAGGCTTGGACGTATTTGCAAACCTGCGTCCCATCCAGGTCTTTTCTCATCTCGTTGATGCCTCCCCCCTCAAACGAGAGATTGTCGAGGGCGTCGACATGCTGATTGTCCGTGAACTCACGGGTGGCCTCTATTTTGGCCAGCCCCGCGGTCGAACTGCGGGACCTGACGGCATCGATGTCGTCGACACACTACAGTACAGCGAGCGTGAGATTCGGCGTATCTTGCAACTCGGATTCGAACTTGCAGGCAAGCGCCGAGGCAACCTGACGTCTGTCGATAAGGCAAACGTCCTCGAAAGCAGTCGAGTATGGCGTGAAGTGGCAGACGAGATGGCACATGACTATCCACATGTCACCTTGTCTCATCAACTGGTCGACAGTGCGGCGATGCAAATCGTGCGCGACCCAGGCCGCTTTGACGTGGTGGTGACGGAAAACCTGTTTGGCGACATTTTGTCGGATGAAGCGGCTGTGATTACCGGGTCGATTGGACTCCTGCCATCGGCAAGCCTCGGTGCGGCTGGGCCGGGGATTTACGAGCCCATTCACGGCTCCGCACCGGATATCGCAGGCCGTGGGGTGGCAAATCCGCTGGCGACGATGCTGTCCGCAGCGATGCTGCTGCGCCACTCCCTTGGTCTTGAAGTGGAAGCACAAGTGATTGAGGAAGCGGTTCGGCAAGTGCTCGCACAAGGCGCCAGAACTCCAGACCTGGCAGGTTCAGGCAGCAGCCTTTGCAAATCGGCTGTGATTGGAACAGAAGAAATGGCAAAACGCGTACGCGAGGCGGTGAAAAAGGTTGCAGAAGACAAAGCCAAGAACGCTGGTTGAGAAGATTTGGGATACACACACGGTTGTTTCTGAACCGGGGCAGCCAGATTTGTTGTACATTGACCTGCACCTCGTCCACGAGGTGACCTCTCCACAGGCTTTTGAAGGGCTTCGCATGGCGGGCCGAAAGGTACGCCGGCCGGATATGACGTTTGCTACGATGGACCATAACGTGCCAACAGATGACCCGTTCAAAGTAGACGATCCGATTGCAGCCAAACAGATTGCCGTGCTCGAAGCGAACTGCAAGGAGTTTGGCATCGACCTCGCAGACCTGAACAGTTCCGCGCAGGGCATCGTGCACGTGATTGGGCCGGAACTTGGGCTTACGCAACCGGGCAAGACGATTGTCTGCGGCGACAGTCACACATCGACGCACGGGGCATTTGGGGCACTCGCGTTTGGGATTGGGACGAGTGAAGTGGAACACGTCCTGGCTACGCAGTGCCTGTGGCAGTCCCGACCAAAGACCATGCGCGTCTCTGTCGTCGGAGAGCGACCGTCAGGTGTTTCGGCAAAAGACGTGGTGCTCGGTGTGATTGCGGAAAATGGCATCGGCTTTGGTACGGGACATGTGATTGAGTTTACAGGCAACGTCATTGCCGCCATGTCCATGGAAGAGCGCATGACGGTCTGTAATATGTCGATTGAAGCAGGAGCACGGGCGGGCTTGGTAGCACCGGACGAGACCACATTCGCGTATCTCGAAGGTCGGCGATTCGTACCGAGCGGCGACGCTTTTGAGACCGCTAAACAGAAGTGGTTGACTCTGCCGTCCGATGAAGGAGCCGTGTACGACACGGAAATCGTCTTTGATGTCACGTCGATGAAGGAACAGGTCACGTGGGGGACCAACCCCGGAATGTGCACGGATGTCGACGGCACTGTACCGGACCCGGCATCGTTCGCTAATGACTCGTCCAAGCGCGCGACGGCTTCGGCCATCGCTTACATGGGGCTTCTTCCAGGGATGCGGATTCAGGACATCGAGATTCAGCATGTGTTCATCGGATCGTGCACGAACGCCCGCATTGAAGACCTGCGCACGGCGGCCAGGGTCATCAAGGGACGCAGCGTGAAGCCCGGGGTACGGGCGCTTGTTGTACCGGGATCGAAACAGGTAAAACTTCAGGCCGAAGCAGAGGGCCTCGACGAGGTCTTCCGGACAGCTGGTTTTGAGTGGCGGGAGCCGGGGTGCAGTATGTGTCTGGCGATGAATCCGGACTTCGTACCGGAGGGCGAGCGCTGTGCATCCACGTCAAACCGCAACTTCGAAGGTCGGCAGGGCCGCGGTGCAAGGACGCATCTGGTCAGTCCTGCCATGGCGGCTGCAGCTGCAATTGCGGGCCGATTTGTGAGTGCGAGGACCATGCTTGAAGAGAACGTGCCATCTATCAAATTGGGAGGGTGACCACAATGGAGCCGCTTCGTCGTCATCACGGGAAGGTAGCTGTACTCGATAGGCTGAATGTGGACACGGACCAGATTATTCCCAAGCAGTTCCTCAAGCGTGTGGAGAGGAGCGGGTTTGGTCAATACCTCTTTTACGACTGGCGCCACAACGCGGACGGAACCCCGAATCCGCAGTTCGAATGGAGTGACGGAAGTGCGGACGGTGCCTCCATCCTGGTGGCGGGGGAGAACTTCGGTTGTGGATCTTCGCGGGAACACGCGGCCTGGGCGCTGTCTGACTACGGATTTCGCGTCATTCTGGCGCCTTCATTCGCAGACATCTTCTACAACAACTGCTTTAAAAATGGGGTCTTGCCGATTGCATTGCCTCGTGAAGCCATCGCGACATTGTTCGAGCAAGCGCGGGCTGCTCAGGCAACCAAACAGGAAGCAGCACCTGCCACACAGGGAGCAGCACTCGTCGAATCGGACACAGCACCGGGCGGACAGGACGCGGCACCGGGCGCCGAAAGCTCGCAGTATTCCTTGCAGGCTGGGCCATCAGGTCTGGACGCTGGCGTTTTATCCCTAACGGTGGACCTCGAATCGCAAACGGTGAGTGGTGCGGGTGGGTTTCACGTATCCTTCGATGTCGATCCGTTCCGACGCAAATGCCTGCTGGAGGGGCTCGACGACATCGGGCTGACCATGCAGTGGGAAGATGAGATTCACCGATTTGAAGACAAGTATGCGCCGCGTGAACGGTATGAGCTTTTCTCCAATTGCTACCTCAACTTCGAGTAGGGTTCACGGAAGACGGAGTACCTGATGAATGGCCTGCTTGGCTTGCCTGCACCTGCTTGATGGATTGATGGATTGATGGATTGATGGATTGATTAACGTGGGGAGGGGTGTATGCCCCTCCCTTCAGATTGCCAGGCTACTAGTAGGACGGTGAGTAACTCCTGCCAGAGGTCACAGCGACAGTCTCTAGCAGAAGCGCTACCGTCCAAACCCGCGCCCCGTCCCGAAATAGCGCGCTGCAGACGCGCTATCTGGTCCATATTCAATGGTAACGCGCTCAGAGCGCGTTATTTCCACATCGTCCGTGTCGCTGGCAGCAAAATAGCGCGTTGTAGAAGCGCTACCGTCCGAACCCGCGCCACGCCCGGAAAATAGCGCGGTGCAGACGCGCTATCTGGTCCACATTCAGTGGTAACGCGCTCAGAGCGCGTTATTTCCACATCGTCCGTGTCGCTGGCAGCAAAATAACGCGTTGTAGAAGCGCTATCGTCCAAACCCGCGCACCGCCCGGAAAATAGCGCGGTGCAGACGCGCTATCTCGGCCACATTCAGTGGTAACGCGCTCAGAGCGCGTTATTTCCACATTGTCCGTGTCGCTGGCAGCAAAATAACGCGTTGTAGAAGCGCTCGGTCCGAACCTCGCACCGCCCGGAAAATAGCGCGGTGCAGACGCGCTATCTCGGCCACATTCAGTGGTAACGCGCTCAGAGCGCGTTATTCAGCTCTGGGATAAGTTGAGGAGAAGGAGATAACGCGCTCGCAGCGCGTTATCATTCGAACGGAGTTCAGATAGCGATTCTAGAACGCGTTATGTGCACCCGTGGAAAATTAACGCGCTCACAACACGCAATTTTCGCAGCGTCCCAGGAACTTGGCGTCTAATAACGCGTTCTCGAAGCGTTACCGCCGCTTGACCACGCTCTTCGACCACGCTCTTCGACCACGCTCTTCGACCACGCTCTTCGGCCACGCTCTTCGACCACGCTCTTCGGCCACGCTCTTCGGCCACGCTCTTCGGCCATGATGTATACAGGTACCAGCTCAGCTAGCGAGCAATGCTCGAACTTCAGCAACGCTGTGTCGCATATCGCGCACTCCCATACGTGTCCTAACGGCGGAAGCTGTTCAAATGGTGTACAAGTAAAAGACGTAGTCTGTCGATGGACCCGCATGCCCCAGTTGCCTGAGCATCGCCGTGATGTTTCCACGGTGATAGGTACCGTGGTTGGCAATGTGGTGCACGATGTCGCTGTAGCTCGCGCGCAAGGTTCCATGCCTCGGGTGTGGATACTCAGAAATGGATTGTAAATCTTTTTGATGTGCAAGAAACATCTCGTAGCGACCGGCCACTTCTGAGAAACGGCTTTGAAAGGTGTCGACAGTTGCATCCTTCACTTCTTCTTCCCAAGTCGGAAGTAAGCGATAGATGTCTGCTGCCTGACCTGACATTGCAGTCAGCCACAAGTTATCGACAATATACATGTGGGCCAGGGCGTCAGCAATCGTCGGAAACACACTTTGAAGCGGGGCCCGTAACACATCCGCTGGAAGCTGTGCAAGGTGGTCAAATACCCGTGTATTCGCCCAAACGTGATAGTGGTACATTTTCAAGGCTTCGCTCATCTCATCGTCACCTTTCTCGGTGTTTATCGGACATAAAACGGCGGGGGTGTCTGTCCAAGCAAGCGCAAATACACATATCCTTGTCCGCGGTGATGAATTTCGTTTTCTAAGGCGTAGGTGAGCCAATCTACGGCCCTCCCTGGTGGGATGAACGAAGCAGGGGCGGGCCGCATCCTGGTAAACGCTTCCGCAGGAATATCCACCCAGAGTCTCCTAGTTTCCTCTCTCACTTGACGTCCGTAGTCCATCAATTCGCTCACCGGGGCTGTACGCAGAGATTCCGGTGGCGTTTCATAATCCCACAGCTCGTGTGCCAGCCCACGGACATTCCACCGCTCCATGCCGATAATCTCAAGTACCATTTCTCGGAATGGTCGCATGCCTTCGACAATGACTTTATCGATGGCATCTGCATCTGCCAAGGCAAGACTGATGTGATCTGTCAGGCGTCGATTATCTTCCCACACACCCAGGAACCATGTCTTCCAATCAAATTCCATATGTAAATCGCCTCCTTGATGTCAAGATAACACGCATTCACTGACAGATACGGTCAGTCGATAATTTGGATAAGTGATTGGTCGACGGATAATTTGGATAGGCGAGTGGTCGGCGGATAATTTGGATAGACGATTGGTCGACGGATAATTCGGATAGGCGAGTGGTCGACGGATAATTTGGATAGGCGATTGGTCTACGAATATTTCGGATTGGCCATCTGCTGACTGACGTTTCAGTTTCAGATAAGCGACCCGTCAACACTTTAGATGTGCGATCCGTCGATCTCTTCATAATAGGACGCGAGATCGCGTAACAACTGGAGGATGCCATTTTTTACAGAGTCGGGGCTGATGACACGAACGGATCGGCCGAAGGGAAGTAAAATATGGGGAACATATGAGCCTAGCGTCGACTCTTCCATTAAAAATAACGCTTCATGGGGCGATTGTGAGACAAGGCGCGGGCCGAAGAACCAGTGTCTGGCCACATCGGCAATCGCATCTGTATCGCCACGAATGAGTACGCGTTGCAGTTTATCCTCGTTTGTTGTTGCGGTTAGCTGCCGGTCCACGAAGAAGTGCGTGGCTGAAAATCCATCGGGCCGCACAAATCGGGTCGACGTCTCGGTGCACGCACTCATCCTGTCGACCCGAAAGATGCGGATGTCCTGGCGAAGATGGCAATGTGCGACAACGTACCAGTGATCGCGCCAGTGAATGACACCGTAGGGATCAATCTGCCGCACTTCGTCCGCATCGCTCTTCGCCTTGCGGTAAGTGATGCGCACAGATTGTCCGTATGTTGTTGCCTGTTGCAGGTCCGCAAGGATATTTGTGTAGCCACTGTGGTCTACTGTCGTGACCACGTCAAGACTGAGGGAGTGCAGCGACAGGTCTTCGTTTTGCTCGCTGGTGCTAAAATGCTCGATTTTGCGCAGTGCACTCGTAAGCGCTGATGTAAACGGGTATCCCGCATTCTTTGCAAAGAGGGCAGAATGTGCCAATGCCGTCTTCTCTTCCGTCGTAAAAAACAGGGGGACCTGTTCATACGATGAACGTAGGCGATACCCGCCCTGGTGACCAGATTCCGCCTCGATGGGGACGCCGCTTGCACAGAGTGAGTCCACATACCGATAAACGGAGCGAACACTGATTTCCAGGGCCTCTGCAAGCTCTTTCGCGGTCATTTGGCCTCGAGATGACAGCAACCATACGATTGCCAACATGCAATCCGATTTAGCCATCGAACTCCCCCTGTTGAAGCGCCAAGACTCATTTCGTAAACCCTGTGTAGATGTGGATGGCATCACGTAAGAACTGCGCCATTCCTGGTTGTTCAGCGTCGTAAAATGCTCGAAACCGTTTATCATTCACATACATGTCCGCAATTCCGGCATGGGCTTCGCTGCTGTATTTATCCCACGTACAGCTCAGCCACTGTTTGTGAAGGCCTGCCGCTTTTTGTGCAATGTCACTGGCAGGGTTACCTGTCTTAAAGGCTTCCGCTAAAGTGACTTTGACTGCATCGCCAAGACGGGTTAACTCTTCATATTGCGCAGGAGTCATCTTTAGGAGCTTTTCATTCGACTTATTCACCGTATCATTGCCGTATTTCGTTCGAATTTCTTCCCCGTACTTTGCTTCATTGTCATGAATCATCCGTTGTTTAAAGCCCTCAAACTTTTCCTCATCGCTCATGGTTATTCCTCCTTCGATGCATGCAATTGTTTTTTCGACATTGGTGAGCAGTGCATCTAATCGTTGTCGCTGTTCAAGGAGTTGCTCACGATGTCGCAGCAGTGCTGCCTTTTCGTCAAACGTGGGGTCTGTCATAATTTCGCGAATCACCT